>CAZMRQ010000039.1:0-13786 GCA_964568795.1 uncultured Gammaproteobacteria bacterium
GCTTGCATGATGCACCTAAAAATGCCCTAATATCTCCTGGGCTGTGGAGTTTAGTCTCGTTCATATTTATGTTCATACCTTAGACCACAACACCCCACAAGCACCACCCCCCTGTCTCCTTGCTCTCCAACTCTTTTCATTATTCTCTGGCTTGGCCTTTATCTTCACCTACGCACCTCATCATCATACGCCACATATGCGGATCGTTTGATGCAAAAAGTTCTGTTATCCATCATCCGGCCTTCTTATAACCAAATCCTACACCCACATCTTCCTCCCTTGATATCAAATCCTGTTATGCCTTTGTCAACCATCCTATCTTCATCGACCTTCTTCCTCAGGAATTTAATGATCACAGGTTACTCAGCAACAGGACAAACCATGTCCTGCATGCTGAGTTTCTGGGAAAATGCCAAGAAAATACAATCACTTACCGAAAAAGAATAAGCCATAGTACTTTTAGAAAGATTTTATCACACCGCAACACTGTCATAGATATCAATTTGACTGCCTTTTCTTCAGTCATCGCTCTCTGAGGTTTTTCGCGTTTATTTGCTATCTAATCACGATCACGACGGCGATGCCCTGGACGTTTCCTCATAGGCTTTTCTGCTCGCCTTTTTTCACGCTTTAGCTTATCATTGATCATATAGGCCCTTACCCAGTCCTCAGCTTTGAAAAAGTCGCTCCACCAGGAAGCTATTTGATAAAAGCTTGAGTCTGCTGCTGCACGCATCATGAAAAAGTCATAAGCTGCCTTGAACCGAGGGCTCATCATCAACTGGGGTATCTCATCAGCTCGCGAATACTGCATACGGTATTGCATCTCATACAACTGATGCACGCCTTCTTTTATTTTATTTGGCACATGCATTGGCTCTAACACTCTATTGAGAATAGCCATCCACTCGTGTTTAACTTTAAAAGGATAGCGTCCCACTTCTTTACTAAATGCCGGCCAATACATCATAGCCAGTGCATAAATCAAACTGACCTTTCGACCTGATTGAATACGCTGATCGCTCAGCTCAAGTCCAGCGGCATGATAACGCGTCATAGCACTATCATTGAGAGCTGGGCACAAAATATCCCATATTCCTGTTTGCTGCATCAAACGCCAACTGCCCACTGCACGCCCAGATAACAACACTTTGACAAATTCTTGGAACAGGCGCTGCTCTGAACCCGACAACAACAAGGACTTATGCTCTTTAATTGCTTCTTGTAAATCTGAGTCTATCGTAAAATCTAACTTAGCTGCTAGCCGCACAGCTCTTAGCATGCGTATCGAGTCCTCTTGCACACGCCTATTAGCATCACCAATTGAGCGAATCAGTTTTTTCTCAATGTCCTGTATGCCATTTAATGGATCAAGACACTCTCTTTCTTCAAGAGAGTAATAAATCGCATTCACAGTAAAATCACGCCTCTTGGCATCTTCAAATAATAAGTCAGGCTGAGAACGGCTAAAAATCTTTTTCCAAAAACTCACTTTCTCTCGTTTTAATGTAGAAACCTCAATAATGTTGCGCTCAGCACGCACATGCACTATCGGAAAACGCCTGCCTATTCGCAATGCCCCGCGAAACAACTTCACTGTTTGATCTGCCGTAGCATCGGCTGCCACATCAAAGTCTTTTGGCACATGACCGGCAATCAAATCACGCAAACATCCACCCACAAGATAAGCTGTATACCCAGCCTTATTCATTCTTTCACATACTCTCTTTGCATGGCGGTCAATTAATTGTATATCGATTAATTCTTTATTGGCACCCACTACATCTCCCATGTTTTTCTCTCTCTCATTAAACGTTACTTGCAGGTTTTATCACGGCTTGTTAGCCTCCTACAGCTGAGATAAACTATCAGTCCTCTCGCACTTATTGTCACAATAGTGACCACAATAGCAAGAAATGGCAAAAACCACAAGAGCAAGGTGCGCTGTGTCAGAGGAGGTTGATATAAAATATCATCCCCATAGCGGCTGTGCATATATGTGCGAATCTCTTCATCACTTTGCCCTTGGCCAATCTTCTTTGCAACGACCTCACGCATTGACTGCGCAAGAGTAGCATTGGAATCAAAAATAGATTGGTTGTCACAGACCATGCATCGAAATGATTGAGTCAAATCTGTATAACGATCAGCACTGATTGAAGCCACCAGTAAGCATAGCCATAGGAACTTCATCTTAACTCCTGATAATGCTTATGCTCTGAAAGCCAAGCAACGATTTTTCCTTGCTGCAGAACAAATGTCTCAGGAATACGACGCACCCCCCAATCCATACTCATTTGACCATCATCTTTTATCATCCGACCATACAGTTTCTGAGAGCTCCCTTGGCCACGCATTTCCACACCCAACCAACACCGCCGTTGTTCCCACGGCAACCGCTTGATTTCTTCAGCTGCAAACTGACAGGCTGGACACGCGTTTGAGAAAAAATGAACTGTCATTTTCCTGCAATTTTTTGGCATCAATGCCATCGCCTTAGAATCCACCATCTCACCCACACGCGTCCTGGGTGCTGGCGCACTTGATAATGAGAGCAAAAAAACAATGATAAGCACCAATGCCCCCAATCCCCACAGATAATTTAAATACCGCTGCGCCATGAACGCCTCCTTGAGCATTGCCACGCAGCTGCACAAGTCATAACCAATGCACCAAACCAAATCCAACGCACAAAAGGCTTAATATACACACGTACCGACCAACGTTTTTCCTGCAACTCATCGCCCAATGCGACATATAAGTCCTCAGTCAAGTGCGGCCAAATAGCAACTTTAGTCAAGGCCATATCTTGCGTCTTAAAAGACCTAATTTCAGGAAACAGCCAATATCTTTCTGCACCTTTTTTAGCTAGAAATTCCGCCTGAACACCCTGATAATTCCCACCCTGTATGCTATTCACTTTCTGCATCTGCAACTCATAACCAGCAATATCCTTTGTCTCTCCCACTTGCCAGATTGTTTCAAGATGTGTGGCTCGCCATCCAGATAGCCCCACCCCGATGACCGTAACAGCAAAACCAATGTGTGCCAGTTTTGCTGGAGTAAAATGCTTTCCCAGTTGAGATTGAAGCACCCAAACAGCACATGCTATGCTAATCACCCCTGTTGGATAATTCCAGCATGACAACAACATGACAAAAAGCAAAGTAAATCCAGCAGTGACAGCTACTCTCCCCCATATTGCCAACCATGAGCCTGGCTCATGCCGCCAAGGAAATAGACCGAGGATAAAGGCTATAAAAATAGCCAAGGGTGCTAATGTCATCTGGTAAAAAGGCGGGCCAATAGAAATTTGCTGTCCCCCTGCCACTTGTAAAAACAAAGGGTACAATGTGCCCAGCGCAACAACAAATGTCACACAAATGAAAAGCAACTGCTGGCTGAGCAAAAGCCAATCCCACATCACATTGACTTCATCTCGGGATTGAGCGCGCCGCCAAATAACCAAATAGACAAGCCACGAACCCAAACACAACACACCCAGTAAATACATGCCACGCATAGGGTCTTGAGCAAAGCTGTGAACAGACACCAATACCCCAGAGCGAACTAAAAAAGTCCCTACCATACTTAACATAAAACCCAATAAGCACAAACGACCACAAGCCAACAAGCCGTTGCCCTGACAGACTCGAAGATTCGCATGAATCAATGCAGTCGCTATCAACCACGGCATCAATGAAACATTTTCTACGGGGTCCCAAAACCACCACCCTCCCCAACCAAGCTCACGGTATGCCCACCAACTGCCTAGTGCAATCCCCAGAGTCAACGCCCCCCAAGTCACCAGTAGCCCTGAGCGCAACCATCTTGCCCATGCCTGCACTTGCTTCTCTCGCCCTAAAGATACCGCGCTGTATAAAAAAAATGGCAAGCACAAACCAACATAGCCCAGATACAACAAAGGTGGGTGTGAGATTAAACCAATATCTTGCAACATCGGATTTAAGTCATACCCCTCGGGAGCAGCCAATGGCAATAAACGCATGAAAGGATTGGATGTCCACCAAACAAACCCACACATCACCGAGGAAAATAAAGCAAATAATAACTGCAACCAGGCAAAGCTTTTTCCACTCAGAACCTTTCGAGAGCCCTGTGCATTGAACCACCAAAGAACCATCATAACCAACCACAGCATCATCGACCCTTCATGTGCCCCCCAACTGGCTGGGATCCGATAAATCCAAGGCATGGCACTATGGGCATTTTGGGCAACATACACAACAGAGAAATCAAGATCGACAAACAAAAACAATAAAGCAAGCCATGCAGAGATGACTAGTGCCAACACAATATACTGCGCCCAAACAGTATTCTCTAACACAGCCCCAGACCGGCCTTGCAAACACCTGATGGAAACATACACCACATACAATGACAACCACATAGCTAAGACCAAAGCTGCATGTCCTAATTCTGCAATCATTCTATTTCCTTGGTGCCAGGTGGACGGTAATTTTCATCATGCTTGGCCAAAATCCGATCAGCCATGAAGCCCTTTGTTGTCCACCCCCCTTCAATAAGAACCCCCTGTCCTTCACGAAAAAGAGCAGGGGGAATCCCATGAAAATGAACCACCACCGACTCTTTGTCATCTTGAACAGTGAAATCTATATCTAAATCATGCCAATCCACTGACCCCCGCTGTATAAATCCCCCTAAACGAAGGTGACGGTTATCTTGAGGCATTGTCACAATCTGACTGGGAAGCACATACACATCCATATTTAGCCGAAATGCATAGAGAATTAATCCCACCCCCACAGACAGCGCTATCATAGAGCCAAAGATCATCCACAAACGCTTGCACTGCCGCTTAGTCATTCTTTGCTCTCTGATACAACTGAATGACACGCCAAGCTTGCCAGGCATACCAAACAACACCTATGGCTGCCAGCGCACTCAACGCATAGGCCAATAAAGCAGCTTCACGATACATGCACAGCACCTCTATAGCCTCGAATTAGCTGATCACGCTGCCAGAAAGTGTGCACACGCCAAGAGACGACAACAATGCAATAGCCTACCCAAGCCACACCCATAAAAAGCATTGGCCATGCCATGGCCCAAGGTATTGTTGAGTGGCTTAATTGTGTAAAAGTTGAGCCTTGATGCAAACTAAACCACCAATTTACAGAGTAATGCACCAAGGGCACATCAAGCACCGCTATCAGTGCAAAAACAGCCGCCACAAGTCTTTGCCGTCTTGTATTGAGAATACTGTGCCTCATAAATAAATAGATGAGATACAAGCACAGCAAAATAAACTCAGAGGTCAATCGTGCATCCCACAACCAGTATGTCCCCCAAATTGGCTTGCCCCATATCATCCCAGTCATCAGGGCTAAGCAACACATAACGGCCCCTACCTCACAACAGCTGCGGGCAAGAAAATCATACATTCTAATCCGCCATATGAGATACACAGCCGATGCCCCTGCCAAAACAACAAAACAAACGAGAGATAACACTGCACACGGCACATGACAAAACATGATTCTAAATGCCTCGCCTTGTTGATAGTCCGCAGGCACAGTCCATGCCCCCCATAAACCAGGAATAAAACAAACACAAAGGCACGCACCAAAACAGCGCAACCCACACAATAACTCTGCGGTTTTCTGTGGCTTAAGCCACTGTAAGAAGAATTGCACCATAATAACCTCACGACCAGTTTAACTGATCACACACAGTTGTCAAAAAATTATGAGATAAATACTTATACTTAGAACTTTTTACCAATATGCAAGCCAAACTGCCAGGTGTTATTGAATGGCTCCCAGGAACACCAATTTGCCTGACATATCTTCACTGAATCTGAAACATGCCATTTTTCCATGGCCAGCTTGATCTGGTAGTCACGATAGCTATACGCTACAAAAGCATTTAAATTGCTACCTTTCCCTTGATCATACGATTTTTCATAACTGATTGTTGTAATATTTCTACCCTGCAAAAAGATTTTTGATCCAAGGCCGATGCTCAAAATTTGATTTTGCATGAGCGGCTGCTCATATACGCAATTAATTGGCAAATAATAGTACCACTGCTCACGTAGATAGCCTCTATGGCCAGTATTGGTAACCAAGTCCACAGCATCATTGTATAAATAACGCACACCCATACCGATTGTCATAAAAAAAGAACTCCATCGCCTCCCTGTTACAGCTTCTACAGAAATTGTGGAACTAACATCACCTGGCGCATAGCCTGTGCCTTGTGAGCGATAAAAGCCATCGATGTAACTCATCTCCCCATTTAATTTGTAAAAAACGTCTTTGTTCTTTCGCCAGACATAGCTCCCTGAAACTGCTCCAAAAGGACCTCTTACAGACATCACATGTGGTTCGGAATACAAGTAACGCCCCCCTCCAATAGCGTACCATGAGGACAAAGTGTCATATGGCTGTGACTCTTTTGGCTGTACAGATAACTGCTTGCTAGCATCAGCCTGCAAAAACACAGATAAGAGCAAGCAAGAACAGGTTGCTATAAGTTTCTTTTTGGTGATTGAGTTTTTCATTGTCATTTTTATCCTGTAAAAAACTTATAGTACTGAAAAATCAACACATGTCAACCCAACTGTCTTCACCCGCCCTAACACCCAAGACTAATACATAGAGTAATAGGCCCTTATTGTCTGATACTGCCAAAAATAGATCAACAGCAATAGGGCTGTTGCCCCCAACATGGGCAAAGCGAGTGATGAAAATGTTCGATCATTCACTAAGGTGACAACATGACTGCTTGCAAATTAAAAGACAGAATGATTGAATTCTTTTTGAATCGTCTCTTTTTCATGGCACTAATTAGTACTAACTCGTAACCCTTCTTTACTGCGCCCTAAACCATTACTGCCAGCAGAACAACTCTCATCACCCAATGGCAACCCTGCAGAGGGAGGTTTTTGATAGACATCTTTTCTAGCTTTATTATTTGTTCCTGGTAGACGCTGACGTAGAAAACGTAAAGTGTCGAAAACAGCAGTAAAAGAATTATGCATATAATGTCTACTTGCTGCTCCAATAGCAGCTGGAACACCTACCAAAAACAAAACATAGTGCCAAACTTGCTGACAAAAATACTTAGCCTGTACCTGCCAACGGCTAAAACCTTTTTCAGTAATATCTTTTACTTGAGATTCATTTAATCCCCTAATCTCCTTATAGGCAACTGATACAGAACAAGCATCTTTTTCTTTTAAAGCGTTGATGCCATCAACTATATGCGCACCAAAATTAGCTATATTCACCTGCTCAAAGCTAAGCCCTATCCATAAGCCTCGTAATTGAGACTCATTTAATCTAAGCACCTGCTCATAGGCAGCTGATACAGTTACCTCGTCACTCTCTAAAGCCATGATAGCCCCAATAGTATGATCACCAAAATTATCTTCCCGCACCTGCTCAAAGCTAAGCCCTATGCTTAAGCCTATTAGTTGACATTCATCTAATCCACGTACCTGCTCATAGGCAGCTACACTACTTAGCCACTTGTTACTCTCTCTTAAAGCCATGATAGCCCCAATAGTATAATCACCAAAATTCTCCTCCCGCACCTGCTCAAGGCTAAGCCCTATGATTAAGCCTAGTCTTTGCCATACTTCTAATTCCCGCACCTGCTTATAGGCAACTGATACAGTTAGATCCACGTCACTCTCTCTTAAAGCGTTAATACCATTAATAGTATACTCACCAAAATCATCTTCCCGCACCTGCTCATAGCTAAGTCCTAATGAAAGGCCGTCTAGTTGAGATTCATCTTTTAATCCACGCGCCTGCTCAAGGCTAAGCCCTAATAAAATGCCTTCTACTTGATAGTCTTTTAATCCACGCACCTGCTCAAGGCTAAGCCCTATGCTTAAGCCTTTTTCGATGTGGTTAAGATTTCCATCAAGTTTATAGCCATTGTCTTCTCTGACTTTTGTAGCTTCAAGAATTCTTTCAAAATCCCAACCTAGATTTTTTGGACTCTCTTCCCCAGCGGCAGCAACAATCTTCCCGTTGACATACTCAATAATGTATTCTCTGACATCACCTATACTAGGAATATAATTCTCATCACACGATTCAAGACGTTTAATTTTCCATGGTTGTTGAAATATTTTTCTAAAATCCGCGTAGTCGTTATCAGATTGCCCCTTTATTGCTTTTACAATTCCTGTAATTGCAGCACTCAATAGCTCTTTATCAGTAGGCAAATCATCAAAATAAAACCTGATTACACTCTCTATAAAAGTTTTATGACCATTTCTTAGGGGCATGATTTCTCCTTGATTGCTATTGGGCTTTCGCAGATCCTTAAATCAATTTATCATGAATACACATAAAATCAAGACAATGGCTCGACAAACCTACTCTTTTTGAATCGTCTCTTTTTCATGGCACTAATTAGTACTAACTTGTAATCCTTCTTTCCTGCACCCTAGACCTTCACTGTTAGCAGAACAACTCTCATCACCCAATGGCAACTCTGCAGAGGGAGGTTTTTGATAGACATCTTTTCTAGCTTTATTATTTGTTCCTGGTAGACGCTGACGTAGAAAACGTAAAGTGTCGAAAACAGCAGTAAAAGAATTATGCATATAATGTCTACTTGCTGCTCCAATAGCAGCTGGAACACCTACCAAAAACAAAACATAGTGCCAAACTTGCTGACAAAAATACTTAGCCTGTACCTGCCAACGGCTAAAACCTTTTCCAGTAATATCTGCTACTTGAAGTTCATTGAGCCCTCGCACCAGCTCATAGGCCTCTGATACATTTAAACCCTCGTCAGGATCACTTAAAAAAACGTTAATACCAAAAATAGTATGGGCACCAAAATTAGCTATATTCACCTGCTCAAGGCCAAGTCCTATGTTTAAGCCTTCTACTTGAGATCTATTTAATCCACGCACCTGCTCATAGGCAGCTGAAACAGAATGGCCCACGTCACTCTCTCTTAAAACGTTAATACCACGAACAGTATGATGACCAAAATTCTCCTCCCGCACCTGCTCATAGCTAAGTCCTAATGAAAGGCCGTCTAGTTGAGATCTATTTAATCCATGCACCTGCGCATAGGTAAGACCAGCTACAGCATTATAGTCCTCTAATACAGCATTAAGGGACTCTGATAGAGTTAATTCCATATATCGCCCTCTTCTTAAAATCCCGAGAGTCATGATAGCCCCAATAGTATGATCACCAAAATTATCTTCCCGCACCTGCTCAAAGCTAAGCCCTATGCATAAGCCTGCTACTTGGCATCTATCTAATCCAAGCACCTGCTCATAGGCATCTGATACAGTTAGACCCTCGTTACGCTCTGTTAAAACGCGAATACCAAAAATAGTAAAATAATCAAAGTTCTCTTCCTGCACCTGCTCAAGGCTAAGTCCTATGCTTAAGCCTTTTGCGATGTGACTAAGATTTCCATCAAGTTTATAGCCATTGCCTTCTCTGACTTTTGTAGCTTCAAGAATTCTTTCAAAATCCCAACCTAAATTTTTTGGACTCTCTTCCCCAGCGGCAGCAACAATCTTCCCGTTGACATACTCAATCATGTATTCTCTGACATCACCTATACTAGGAATATAAATCTCATCACACGATTCAAGACGTTTAATTTCCCATGGTTGTTGAAAAAATAATCTAAAATGCGCGTAGTCGCTATCAGCTTGTTCATCTTCGTTATCAGATTGTTCCTTTATTGCTTCTACAATTCTTGTAATTGCAGCACTCAATAGCTCTTTATCAGTAGGTAAATCATCAAAATAAAACCAGATCACACTCTCTATAAAAGTTTTATGACCATTTTTCAGGGGCATAGTTTATCCTCAAATGTTGTAAAATAACTTTTTAATCGCATAATTATACAATTAATTCAGCCCTATGGAGAAATAATTCCATTTAAATCAACACATGCCAAACCGACTGTTTTCACCCGCCCTAACACCCAAGACTAATACATAGAATAATAGGCCCTTATCGTCTGATACTGCCGAAAATAGAGCAACAGCAATAGGACTGTTGCCCCCAACATGGGCAAAGCGAGTGATGAAAATGTTCGATCATTCACTAAGGTGACAACATGACTGCCTGCAAAACAACAGAAGCCAACCATTGACCAAATAAAAACAGCCTATAATCATGAGTACTCATACAAAGAAGTGTCCCTATACAACATAGCAACATACCAAACAATAACACTGGCCGCCGACCAAAATGATTTGAAATAGGGCCAATCCACAACCCAAATCCAGATACTGCAAAATACCATATTGTCACTGTGTACATAACTTCATCTTGAGTGATCAATAGATCCCCTGCCAAATGGGGCAATGCAGGCAAGTAAACATGATTACTCATAAGTGCAGCCATTGCAAATAACACTAAGAAACATGGAAAAAGTAATGATGCCCGCTTATTAACCACTCAGATCTCCCTATAATACATGAACATCCTCCGAGAAAAGAAACCCTCACAACAGCAGTATGTCGCTTCACTGATGCCAAAGCAACAACCTGAACCGGCAGAAATCATCAGACCTAGGGGAATTGAAAAAGATCTCTCTTTCTATCCTCTACAGGCCCCCCTATTGCATTGATGAAATCGGCACACATTCCAAAGCACTTTTCCTTTCTACAATTCAACTTCTTAGTTGCATTACCGTCTCTCATGCACACTTAGCAAAAAAAATCCTAATTGTATGATACTGCCGCTTATGAAGCAACAGCAACAGCACTGTGATACATCCCATAGGAAGAGATAAAGACAAAAATGTTTTATTATTAACTAAGGTGATGACATAACTGCCTGCAAAACAATAAAGCCCTGTCACCACTGCCATTAACGCTGATTTACACCCCAAAGATTCTTTGGAGGGCGATTCCATCGCCAAACGGTTTAATGCCCCTAATATAAAAATATAACCCACTAACACAACAGTCATGGCATACACACAATACCACCAAGACCACATGTAAATTGACGAAATAATAAAAAATAGGACACCTGCAACTAAAATCACATAGCCTAAGTCCACGACATAACTAATACGGCATCTTTTATATAGAAAATTAGCCACCCCAGAAAAGATCACCATAATGCCAAACACAACTGCTTGCACCCAACCATAATAGGATGGCGGCAAATTCAGTGTATCACTGATGATGAATGGCAACTCTACAACCCACATAACAAAAATAAAGTACAGCAATCCTATCGAGGTCAGTGCACAAAAAAATGTCCTATCTCTCATTATATCTAGATAACCTTTCATTGTAAAAACCATATTAACTGGTCTTTTTTCTAGAAGACTTTCTGGCATCTTATACCAAAGGCCAACCATTGACACACAACCCATAAACAAAAGAAAAAAGAAAACCATCCGCCAGCCATATGCCATCATACACCACGCCCCAAACACTGTCCCACAAGCTGGCGCCAACAATGTGACTGCCATCATCACCGTTATCACTCGTATGGACATTCTAGTATCATACAACTCATGTATGGATGCATATCCAGCAATATGTATCGTCATCACAGCTAGCCCCTCCAGGAACCTCCCACACAAAAACATCCTATAATCCAGAGTGCTCATGCAAATCTGTGTCCCTATACAAAATATCAATGTACCAAACAACAGCATTGGACGTCGGCCAAAACTATTTGCTACAGAACCAAGGAACAATCCAAATACTGCTCTGGAACAGAACCAAATTGAAATAGTGTACATAGCCTCATCTTGAGAGATCACAAACTCTCTTTGCATCACAGGCAAGGCAGGCAAGTAAGCATGATTGCTCATATATACAACCATCTCAAATAATACTAAGAAAAATGGAAAAAGTAATGACACCTTCTTATTAATCACCTAAATCTCCCTGTGATCCATGAAACCTCCAAGAAAAGAAGCCCTCAAAAAAGTAGTATGCCGCTTCGCTGGCATTAAAACAACACTCTGAACCAGCAAAATCATCCGCCTTGCGGGAATTGAAAAAAGATCTTTCTTTCCACTCTTCTGTATGCCCCCATTGCATTGATGAAATTAGCGCACATTCCAATGAATTTCCCCTTTTTACAATCCAGCTTCTTCGTCGCATTGCCATCTCTCATGCACACTTAGCAAAAAAACGCCTAATTGTCTGATACTGCCGCTTGTAAATTAACAGCATCAGCACTGTGACACACACCATAGGAAGGGATAGAGATAAAAATGTTTTATCATTCACTAAGGTGATGACATAACTACCTGCAAAACAACAGAAGCCTGTCACTGCTGAGATAAGAGCTGTTTTATACCCTAATGCTTCTTTTGGGAGCATTTCTACTGCTAAACGATTGAAGGCTCCTATAATGAAGGAAGAACCAAAGGCAACAAGAGACATGGCATAGACACAATACCACCAAGACCACAAATACACCGACATTATCAAGAGTAATGCCACCCCAACAGTCAAAATGACATAGCCCATAAACACCACACGGTCTATACGGCAACTCTTATACACAAAATTAACGAGCACGGAAGAAACCAACATCATACCAAATACTATAGCTTGCGCCCAACCATAGTAAACAGGGGGCAAACTTAGTGTAGCACTAATAATAAAAGGCAGCTCCACAATCCACAAAATCAAAATAAAAAACACCAATCCTATAGAAATGGTCGCATACATAAATGCAGAGTTTTGCACTAAGTTCCTATAACTTCGCATAGCATGCATTATATTAAATGCGCTTTTATTTGTTAGACTCTCAGGCATCTTATACCAAAGGCCAACCATCGACACACAACCTATAAACAAAAGAAAAAAGAAAATCATCCGCCAATCATATTCCATGATACACCAGGCCCCGAGAACTGGGCCACAAGCTGGGGCCAACAATGTGACTGCCATCATCACTGTTATCACTCGTATGGACATTCTAGTATCATACAACTCATGTATGGATGCATATCCAGCAACAGATACCGTATTAATAGATAATCCCTCTAAAAATCTCCCACATAAGAACAGCCTATAATCATGTGTACTCATGCAAAAAAGTGTCCCTAGACAAAATAGCAACATACCGAACAATAACACCGGACGTCGACCCAATCGATTTGAAATAGGGCCAACCCACAACCCAAACCCTGATATTGCAAAAAACCACACCGTTACTGTGTACATAGCTTCATCTTGAGAGATCAACAGATCGTGTGCCAAACGGGGCAAGGCAGGCAAATAAGCATCATTGCTCATATATGCTGCCATCTCAAATAACACTAAGAAAAATGGGAAAAGTAATGATGCCCGTCTTTTAATCATTCATATATCCAATTCAACATGGCCCTTCCTCCTATGATAAGAAATGTACCATATGATTTCATTTCAATTCAAGCAGACTCTCCACTTCTTACTCTATGGGCCAGTTGCAATCTCACCTGCGAGAGCTCAACATGTTCTGTAAATCAATAAACAACTAGCTCTTCAGCACCCTTTTTGCCTTTATGCTCTCTTTCTTGTTGATTTCTCAATTTTTAGATACTTTGACCCTATGTTAGGGCAATATTTGGTGGATACAGGCTCATGTCCCTTTTTGGCGTTAAAGCATATCGCGCTCATTATTTCGGCAAATTGATTTTTGCTATTCCTAAATATCTCACTCTTTTTCTTTGTTTTAAAAACACTCTTTCGTATGGACTCCTTATTTTTGTTAGCCACTTATCCCTATCTTTGTTTTTCTCTTTCATATTGTTTTTTTTTGATCGCCCTCAGATAGCAGCC
>CAZMRQ010000040.1:0-13760 GCA_964568795.1 uncultured Gammaproteobacteria bacterium
TACTTGATAGTCGCCCTTGGGAATTGGAAAATCTCATAGATGCCCAGAAAAATTCAATTGTTGTGATAGATGAAATACAGAAAGTCCCCATATTACTTAATGAGGTACACCGTCTCATTGAAGAAAGAAAGATAACTTTCCTTCTAACTGGCAGTAGTGCCAAAAAGCTGCGCCAGCGAGGAGTTAATTTATTGGCTGGACGGGCATGGCTTGCAGAACTATTCCCCCTTACATACCTAGAAATACCAGACTTTGACCTTGATAAATACCTTTTGTATGGCGGATTGCCACAAGTAGTGACATCAAAAGACCCAGCTGAAGCGCTTGATGCTTATGTGAGTACTTACTTAAGGGAGGAGATACAAGCCGAGGCATTTATCAGGAAAATTAGAAACTTCTCCATGTTTTTACAACATGCTGCACTCACAAATGGCCAACTGATTAACTTCTCTAAACTCAGCAATGATACTGGCATTCCTGCGTCGACTATAAGAGAGTATTATAAAATACTCGAAGATACGCTGGTTGGGTTTATGCTTCCCCCATGGACAAAAACAACTAAAAGAAAAAGTATAAGCAGTGCAAAATTTTATTTCTTTGATGTAGGTGTGAGACATGCCATTATTGGCACTAAGCATATCGACAGAAACTCAGATATCTTTGGCCAATCATTCGAACATTATATGGCACTAGAGCTGAGAGCCTACCTATCCTACAAAAGAAAGAAATTAACCCTGTCTTTTTGGCGCACTACTGACAAAAAGGAAGTTGATTTCATCATTGGGGACAGTGTGGCCATAGAAGTCAAAAGCAGCGACCGGATAGTCAGCAAGCACCTCAAGGGGCTCAAAACACTACAAGATGAAAGTATTTGCTCTCAATATTACTGTGTGTGCTTTGATAAAACACACCGCTCTGATGATGGCATAGAAGTCATACATTGGCAGGATTTTCTCAATAAATTGTGGCACGAGGAAATTATTTGACATGTTGAGTCATTCATCCTGCACGTCCTGGTTTTTTGAGAACTCACTCAATATTTGTGTCATTGAGTTTTGTATCAGACTTTTACAACTACTCACCAATAAATATCAAATCATCGAAGTCAAATATTTGCCAATGGAATAGCTCCGCTTGTTATTCAGTCGTCTTGCGGTCATGCTTTGCGTGCGACAAAGTATACTCTGATTCTGCAAATAATAATAGCCCTTCCCTATATACAGAAATAGCTTGATATCATCTGCTGCACTTTTGTCATGCATAGATTATTAGTCATCTTCTCAGATCGCGGTATAGCGCTATAACAATGCATATGACTGATTTTCATCCAACGTTTTATGACTATGTTCACAAATCGATGGACACAGATTTGCCTAGGGTGAAATAAGGAAAATAAGTAAAAAGCATACACGATATCAGAAGTGGATCTATATTACGTTTAATATAACTTGAAAGCTACTACAGAACCCAAGTATAACAAGGCGTTCAGACAGGCATCATCCAATAAAATCAATATGTCGAAATCATACCACATCTTTATTGGTTTTTTATGCTCACATCAGAATTGATCCACTATCATGATAAGTGGCTAATGATAAAAAACTTATGTCACGAGATAACCGCAAATGGCAGCACACAACCATCAAAGATCTGATGATCAAAGACTTTGAGAAGCTGACTAAAGACTCTCTCACTCTGCCAGAGCATCATAGGGTGCATTACTTCCGGCGTCATTTTGATGACAAAGTTGATGATCTGGTCTCAGCAGTGCGAGATGGCTCCTACACCCTATAGTGGACCCGGTTTTTTAGACAACAGTTTAACCATCTACTCCCAACTGGTACAATCAAACTGAACTTAAAAGGAGAGTCAATATGAGTTCAAAACTTCAAAAATATTCTTCAGACTTCAAAGCCAAAGTGGTTTTGGATCTGATCCAAGGTGATCTTACCTTGGCACAAGTCTGTGCTAAGCACAATGTCACCAATAAGTCTGTCACTGCCTGGAAAAAGACATTCCTTGCTAATGTGAGTGAAGCTTTTAATTTAGATGTCAAAGTGGAAAAGCTAAAGGCAGCACTCGCTGAGAAGGAAAAGGTTATCAATGAACTTCATAGGCAGTTGGGTAAACGCACTGCTGAAGCGCAGTGGGCTACAAAAAAGTTAATGAGCTTGGACTTTGATCATAAGAAACAGATGATCAGCTCTGAGCTTGATAATGAGCTGCCTGTTTCTAAACGCTGTGAGCTGCTGGGCTTTAATCGTAGCAGGCGCTATTATAAGAGCACAAGAAACAGTGAGTGCCATTTGAAACTATTGTCAGCCATCGATAAGGCTTTCTCAGAAAGACCTTTTTATGGCTATCGTAAGATCCGTCAACAGCTGATGCAGGAAGGCTATACAGTCAGCGTCAAAAAGGTTAATCGTTGCATGCGTGAGATGGGCCTACAGGCGATCTGCCCCAGAAAGAGAAAGACGACTACAATAGCCAGTAATCAACCAAGCACCCTTATCTACTTAGCGACTTGCGAATCACATATGCAAACCAAGTGTGGAGCACAGATATCACATACTGCCGGGTGAATGGTGGGTTCGTGTACCTGGCAGCGATTATCGACTGGTATTCAAAGGTGATACTATCCTGGAAGATATCAGCCACCATGGATACATGCTTGGTGATGAATGTGCTGCAGGATGCACTAGAGCAGCATGGCCAGCCTGAGATCTTCAACACTGATCACGGCAGCCAGTATGCTTCAGAAGAACATACCCCCTGTCTAGCCAGTAAAGGGATAAAAATCTCAATGGATGGCAAAGGTCGGGCAACAGATAATAGAGCTATCGAGAGGTTCTGGAGAAGGGCAAAGTACGAAGATATTCATTAAAAAGGCTATAGAACAAATCGTGAACTAAAATCAGGTGTAAAAGAGTATATAAGCTTTTATAATCACAACCGATTCCACCAAACACTGTATAGGTTCAGATGTGAATGAGCAAGGCATGTGGGAAGTGAAAATAAAGCAAGTGATTGTTAGAGTGGTTGTCAATTGATTTCAGCGAGGTCTGTGTTAGAATAGGTTATCTTGAATACATGAGTAGAGAAATGAGCGAAAATAAAAGAACCTTACAGCAGCGACAGACTTTGGATAAGCTGATGGCGTTTATTGAAATTGTCCCTGAAATAACGGGTGTTAAATATGAGTACGATAAAGACAAGTCTTGTTTGGCGGTTGATCGTTTTATGACCTCAAGCATGCATTATCCTTTGCCGTACGGTTTTGTACCAGAAACACTTTCTCGGGATGGAGATCCATTGGATGTTTTGGTGATAACTCCTCATCCTTTAATGCCAGGGGTATTGATTGAAGTCACCCCTATTGCAGCGTTGCAGATGGAAGATGAAGCTGGGAGAGATGAGAAGATTCTAGCTGTGCCTGTAGCAGCTCTTTGCGCAGGTTCTATGCCACAATCTTTGGCAGAAGTCGATACAACGTTACTCAATTCGATTGAACATTTTTTCACACATTATAAAGACCATGAATTGAACAAGTGGGTCAAGGTGGGTGGTTGGATAGATAAAGAGCCAGCTAAATCTTTAGTCAAAGAAGCTGTGGATGCTTATTGAGAGCTGCTCCACATTAAAAACAGGGCTGTGTTGTCAATAGACGTCGATAATTCTGCAGTCAGGTTAGGCGTAATTCTGTATGATAAAATTGTTTGATTTTCTTCTTCTCGTCTAATTTGTAATCGGTACTTCACTGCTAGATATTTTCCTAGGCGTTTGCCTATTGTTAGACTTGTGGGGATAATTTCATCAGATTCAATATTGCGCTTATTGGTATCAACTGAAATCTCATCTATATAGAAGCTTTTTTCAATCTGGTCGAGTAAGGTAAGGAGCTTAGCAAGAGCGCGTTGGCTGTGTGATTGATTCATAAGCGATATCAATGTTGGGTCATTGGTGCGATAGACAGGCAATTGGCTTTTAGAAAAGAGGTTGGTGAGAATTTCAATATCAGAGACTCCGGGCGGGATACTATACATTTTGATATTAAGATTGTCAGGGGTACCATAAAGATGAATAAACCCATTGGCGAGTGTTTGTCCGGTCACATGTTGTTGAGCTGAGAAATCCAGAATAGGATCTTCCCATGGGGCATTGTAGTATGTGATCGAGGCATACTTGAGCTTTACATCACGTCCAAATATACCAAAGTAACTGTCTTCTAGGTCAAGTTTTCCGTTAACCCGTGCACCCATCTCAGGATTGTCACTAATCGTAAGTTGCCCACGCATTTTACCATATAAGCCAAAGTATTCGATGGTGACTTGAGGAGGTATATTGAGATCAAAATTGACAAAGAGGGGGATGTTTGTTTGATGCTCGGTTTGTATATGAACGTCATCAGTTAGAGTGGGTATTGTTGCAAGGCTATCAGGTTTTAAATAACCTTCAAGTACATTAGCAGTTCCAGTAATATTAATATGATCAGTGTAATCAATATTCAATTTAACTTTTGCAGTCAGGTTATTTTTTGGATGGTAGCCAAATGTTAAGCGGTTTGTGTTAAATTGGAGAGATAACTGATCTTGCTTGTATGTGCCATCAATATGTATAAGGCCTTGCTGCGCGTTTGTTTGTCCTTTGATATGAATTTGATCTTTCTTGAAGTCAAGTGTTAAAAATCCTTCGTCAAATAAGTAGTCAGTCGGGAGATAAAACTGTGGAACGATATTAAGTGCATGGCCTTTAATGTTTTTCGCACTTATGCGTCCTTTGCTGTCTGTCAGGGTAAACTTTTCTCCGGATAGGGCGGCATTGCCAGATATGTGGAAGAGATTGAGGTCAAACCCTGTGAGAGAATCAAACCATGGGGCTGTGTCAATATCAAGTTGAGCTATCTTGGTGTCAAGGTTAATATGCCAAGACAGGGTGTTGAAATTGATATGTCCATTCAAGCATATGCGGTCAGTATTGTGCTGTATACAGGTAGGTGATAGAGTCCAATTGCCTTTCTTATTTTTCAGAGAAATATCGTTGCTTGTTTTCCAGCCTAGAACTTCATGTTTAGCTGGCAAAAATAAAATCTCCCCTGGTTTATTAATGATATGCAACGTTTGCTGTTGTTGCTCACTGTCCTTCCAGGTGACATCAATCTTCTGCGGATCTTTTTTGGATATGTGCATGTTGTGGTAGATGAGTCGTTGCCAGGAAAAATCTTGTGCGTTGAATGAGTAGTTGTAATCATGATTGTTCGCAGTGGGAGTGAGGGTGACAGTAGCATTAAGCATTTTGAGCCCAAATGTTTGCAATTTCTTTGAACTCAGTTGGCTGTACCAAGTGTCGGTGTAATGAACAATCCCATGCAGGTCGCCATGCAGCTCAGGATGAATGAGGTGTAATTGATTCAACTCAATGAGTAGCTTACTTATTTGGGGTGTATGGTCTATTTTAGCTGTGTTTTTTCCATATTTAAATACGCCATTCATCTGTTTTTTAGCGCTCCAACAGATATGTCCTAGCAGCGGTTGATGACGCCATAGACCAGATATTTTTAGAAAGCTATCTGGATAAGCTTCGTAGGCATTTCCGTGTAGAGATGCACTGACACGTAAGGAATTGTCGCTATTAAATGATAATCCAGGAATATTTGTGTCTAGCTTAAGATGCCAGTCATCCCCATTTCTCTGCCATTCAAAGTGATGTTTTGGGCTAAATAACGTGTATAGCCCATCTTTGTTTGAACTGTTGAGTGTGAGGGTGTGTTGATTGTCGTTTATTGTGGCTGATGAAATTTGTCCATTAGGGGTGAGATGAAGTTTTGATTTAATCGTATGGTTGTAGAGCCTAAAAGAGGCCTCTAATGAGCGGTGTTGGGCGTTTATATCAATGTGATGAATGTCAATGTGGCGAGTTGACCAGGGCTCATGAAGGGTCATCTTTTTTATTGTTAATTGGTTAAGAGCCAGAGGGCGTGAGTGACCCCAGTTTGTTGAACTTTTGGCGTTTTGGTTGAGCTGGTATATTGGGTAGACATCAACTTTTTGACTGGCTATATTCAACTGAGGAATGAGACTGTGTTTTCCCCAAAATACCGAGATGTTTGTATCATATAAGTGTGCTGTGACATAGGGTGTTGTAGTGGCTATTTTTTTTATTTGAAGTCCGCTGGTAAATAGGTTTCCACCAATGTTATTCTCAGGGATGTCAGGCTGGTCTTGTTTAAGAAAATAATTAATGAGATGGTGTTGAACTGTTGGGATGCTGAGAACAAGAAGCATACAGCCTATAAGCACAGCTGTCATGAGGAGGCGGAACATAACTTTGATAATAAAATTGATCACATTCATGGTTGTATGTTCACTCCAAAATGATAGGTGGGACGTGAAGTGGGCCTTGCTATAAATGCTTGGACAAAGCCGATGGGAGAGCGCCAGTTGGCTGCTAGGCCAAGGCTGTGGTTGCTGAGTTTGAATCGGCCACCTGCATCACCCATATCATAGATTATTCCAGTTGATAAATCAGCGCTGTAGTTCCAAAATAGCCCAGAACGTAGAAGAGTCAGATGATCTCCGGGTCCAATATTTTGATAAGAATAGCCTCTGATAGAGTATGCGCCGCCAGTTTTGTATAGCCAGAAGTCTGGGAGTGGATCTGTGTGTTGAATACGACCAAGAGTGCCTTGTAGGCGAATGCTCCAGTGATTCCAGTATTGTCTAAGAAATACGGATAGGCGGCTTTGCAGGTAGCTGTGATCTGAATGCATGTTGCGGTTTGCTGCTGATAAATTTATTTTAACTAAGGGTGATAAGATGGTTGATTCAGCACTTTTGATACTCATCACTAGCTGAGGTGTGAGTTGGTGTTGAAAGCTAGCTATGCCTAATATGTTCTGTCTGTTTAGGATGTAGTTCAGTGACGGTGCAACAGAGAAGTAGGGCCAAGAGTAGCTGTACCTGCCAAACAGGGAGATATGATCATCATCAGGTCGGGGTTTTTTTGTGAAGTAATCAGCGCGAAACCCTAAGTCAAAGTAGGACCTTTTTTGTAGATTCATAGGAATGCGGTAGACTAGGTCAATGCTTGACAATCGATCTGAGAGATTGAGTTGTGTATCAATTTGATGCGCATTACGGTTGAGCAGCCAAGACTGGGATCCTGTGATAGACATGCCTGAACGGGATTCAACACCCAAGCCAAGTGTGTAGCGTAGCGGCCCCCTGGGGGTGTTTTTGACTATTAAATCGACGGTGCACTTTTCTTTATTAATCTGTGTTTGTATGAAGCTGCTATTGAAAAGGCCACTGTTGTCAAAATTGATTTGTAGTTTATTGAGCTGGCTTCGAGAGAAGGGGCTATTTTTAGGATAGCTGATCAATTGTCTGATTAGGCCCTGTGTGAAGCTATCTGGCTTCAAGATAATGTTTCCAAATTGAAACTGCGGGCCAGGAGTGATTTTAATGGAGAGATAGGCAATATTATTGACCGGATCGACTTCAGCATGTGTGCGAAGGTTTTTTGCTTCGATATAGCCCTTTTCATGAATGTTTTTTAATGCATCATTTTTAATGTCTTGATAGAGGTCGGCTGTAAAAACTTTGTGTATGAATGGCTTGCTATTGAAGGCAAGAGGGAGCTGCTCATAAGACACCCTGATTTCACTAATGTATGTGGGGGGGCCTTTGGTCACATGAATTGTATGTGTGCTTTCATCGATCTGTGTTTGGGTGTTGTAGTAACCCATCGGGCGAAGTGCATTGCTAATAACTTGCTCAAGCCTTTGAAAATCACTTGGCTTCACATCTTTCTTGAATTTCATATGAATAATTTTTTCAGTGTAGGCTGCTTGTTCTTTATTAAGGCCTTGCAAGTGCCAACGACCTGCAAAAATACTCGGGTGGAGCAAAAATAATATTAATAGATAGTAGCGTGTGCTCATCAGTCATCATTCGTCTTATGGTACATTTGTAGCAAAATTTATTGCTTTTGCCAAGTATTCCATCTTGCTTAAAGGGTCGTTTTTCGTATTTTACAAATATTTTTTTTGTATTATGACGTATCACCCCCTTGCAAGCTTGCAATCATTAGCGCACACTATTGACATGAGAGAAGAAGACAGCTATGAAGTATACGGCATTGAGTGCTTATGATAAGCCGCACTTAATTCAAATAAAGGCTAAATCCTGCCGCATATTTTGTTCCACAAGTACGAAACAGTTAGCAGATATAGCTCGGTTGCTCAGATTAAAGGAGTGTTGTGAGGTGGTTGACATTGATCATGCAAAGGCATGTATTGTGGCCCCAGATGACAGATACGTGCATCATTGTCTTTTTGAAATTCCCCAGTCAGCAGATCCAAGGTCCTGTTTTCAGGCTATTATTAAATTTATTAAGGAGGTCGAGTCATGAGTGTTAGTCATGTTTTGCAATTAATTGACAGTGAGGGAAAACGGCAATTGGAGACTCTGCAGTTGATAGCTTCAGAGAACTTTACATCGCCAGAGGTCATGTCTGCTCAAGGGTCAGTGCTCACAAATAAGTATGCTGAAGGGTATCCTGGAAAGCGTTATTATGCGGGGTGTGAGGTGGTTGACCAGATTGAAGAGATAGCTATTGACCGTGCAAAAGAATTGTTTCATGCGGGGTATGCAAATGTGCAATCACATAGTGGTTCACAAGCCAATGCTGCTGTTTATTTAGGGTTACTCAATCCTGGCGACACTATATTATCGATGTCAATGGATGCAGGGGGGCATTTGAGTCATGGTTCTTCTGTCAATATGGTTAGCAAGTATTACCGATGCATTGCTTATGGTTTGACCGATAATCATGATGTGGACTATGACCAGGTTAGAGAACTAGCTCATAAACATAAGCCAAAACTTATTATTGCAGGCTATTCTGCATTTACAAATGAAATTCAGTGGTCATTGTTTCGTGAGATTGCCGATGAGGTAGGAGCGTATTTGTTGGCTGACATAGCACACACTGCTGGGATGATTGTGACTGGGTTGATGAATCACCCATTCCCTCATGCGCATGTGTGTACAAGTACAACTCACAAAACATTACGTGGGCCACGATCAGGGGTGATAGTAGTAGGGGATGATGAGGGGTTGTTTAAGAAGATTAATAGAGCAGTATTCCCGGGCATCCAGGGAGGGCCACTGATGCATGTTGTTGCAGCTAAAGCGATTGCCTTTACTAAGTGTCTTGAGTTACCTTTTAAAAACTATCAACGCCGTGTATTGAGAAATGCTAAGATACTTGCTGAGGCACTGCAGCAACATGGATTGAGTTTGATAGGTCATGGGACAGAAAACCATCAAGTGATTATTGATTTACGACAAGATGATCATGCAGGGGCCTATTATGAGAAGATGTGTGAACAAGTGGGTATTATTTTGAATAAAAACTGTGTGTTCAAGGATCCGCGATCACCAATGCAGACAAGTGGTCTGCGCTTAGGGACCCCCGCGTTGACGACTAGAGGCATGGGGGAAGAAGATATGCGCCAAGTGGCAGGTTGGCTAGCTGAAGTTATCCTAAAGAAGAACACCAGTTCTGACCTGAAGAGAGAGATTGCAGCGTATTGTCTTCGTTTCCCTATCTATTCAGAGTGATTTTTTTGTGCTAGACTTGCTTGAGCAAGCATACGAGATACCTCAATGGAATGTCCCTTCTGTGGTGCAGAAGACACCAAAGTGATTGATAGTCGGCCAGTGGCACCTTTTGAGATAAGGAGGCGCCGGAGTTGCCCAGAGTGTGAGAAAAGATTCACAACTGTGGAGTGCCGTTCATTCATTTTGCCCAAAGTGATTAAGTCATCAGGATTTCTAGAGTCATTCGATGAAGGGAAGTTGCGTTCAGGTCTTTTGCGGGCATTGGTGAAACGGTCGATGTCTACAGATGATTTCGAGGCGATGGTTCACCGCATATTAATGTCTGTTCATAATGTAGGGAGCCGAGAAATTCTTGGCAAGGACATTGGGGAGATGGTGATGTGTGAGTTGGCTAAAATAGACATGGTCGCTTATGTTCGTTTTGCGTCGGTGTATCAGTCCTTTCAAGATCTCTCAGCCTTTAAGGATCTAATAGAAGAACTATCAACAAAAAAAGAGGAAAAAGATGAAACAACGTTTTCAGACACGTAAAGAGATAGTGCAGTCTCTTTATCAGTACATTTTACGCCAGGAAAGCTTGCCAGAACTAATGGCAAGCGAGCAATTGGATGATTATGCGCGTAGTTGTTTGCAAGGAATTGTGGAGACTGAAGAGCAGTTAAATCAGCTTATTATTCAGCATGCCGATGATGAGCAGATTGATGAATTGTATCCTATCGATCGAGCAGTTTTATTGCTGGGCATATACGAGCTTCTTTACCGTTTAGATATCCCTTACCGTGTGGTAATAGATCAAGCTGTGCGCTTAGCTAAGTGTTATGGTGGGGACAACGGTTTTAAGCTGGTAAACGTGGTATTAGATCAAGCAGCTATTGCTGCTCGATCTGCAGAGAGAGATACTTAGATCTAAGCGAGCAGGCGGAGAATGTGGTTGACTTCTCGGTGGCAGGCTGCTGTGTTTTCAATGCTTTCTGGGCATACAAAAATTGTATCATCACCACTTATGATTCCGATAGCGTGAATCACCGCAAGATTGTGATCTAAAATGCGTGATATCAATTGAGCTCCCCCCGGAGATGTATGGATGACAACCATTGTTTCGTTTTTTTGAATATTGATGACCAGGTTTGATAACTGGGTTTCAGTTGGTGGTGGGGTGGATTCTTTAGGCAAGCAATAGATGATTTGGCCGTTTAGATCTTTGGTTTTAATAGCACCGATGTTTCTTAGTAATCGCGAAATTGTCGACTGATTAACATTAAACCCAAGATTGTTGAGCTCATCACAAAGGCTTTTCTGTGTTGAAATAGACTTATTGTTGATGAGGTCCTTTAGGGATGCTCTAAGGTTGTTCCTGGCTTGTTTGTGTGGTTTTATTGGCATAATTTTCTCCTGTAATGCTTTTTTGTAAAAAGGTGATTGGTTTTTGTTGATGAAATTCTTGATGGTGTAGTATTTTTTCGAGCAATGGGATATTGGTGGTGATGCCACCGATGATGCATTCGTCTAGGGAGGCTGTTGCTTTATTTAGACAGTTTTTTCTATCTGAGCTGTGAACAATGAGTTTCGCTATAAGCGAGTCAAAGTGATGGGGTATTTGGTAGCCTTGATATATATAGTCATCAAATCGAACCCCTGGGCCTGAAGGGGGATGATAGTCGGTGACGGTGCCTGCGCATGGCATGAAAGTGACGGGGTCTTCTGAGCATATTCGACACTCTATAGCATGGCCATTGGTGGCAACTATGCTTGACTCTTGGTAGTTTTTTCCTTGAGAAATCTCAATCTGCTCTTGGATAATGTCTATGCCAGTGACCATTTCAGTCACAGGATGCTCAACTTGTATACGGGTATTCATTTCTATGAAATAAAAGCGGCCTTCATGATACAGGAACTCAAAAGTTCCCGCACTTGAGTAACCAAGTTTTTCAGCTGCAAAGATGCATTGAAGGTGGATTTTTTTAAGGAGATCTGGTTCGATGCCCTGTACAGGAGATTCCTCAATAATTTTTTGATGTTTACGCTGTGTTGAGCAATCCCGGCTTCCTAAACACCGAATGTGATTGAATTGGTCGCCTACAATTTGAACTTCTATATGCCGGGGTGCTTGTAGGTATTTTTCTAGATAGACTTGATCGGATCCAAAATAAGCTTGAGCTGTTTTTTTTGCTTCAATAAGCGCATCTTCCAGCTCTGACTCAGCTGTGATGACCTGCATTCCACGTCCGCCACCGCCCGATGCAGCCTTAATGATAATAGGGTACCCTAGGTTTTTAGCATATTGCTTTGCTTGTTTAATGGACCTAATCGTTTTGCTTCCAGGTACGCCAGGGATGTTAAGCTTAGCTAAAGCAGTTTTAGCTTCTAGCTTATTTCCCATCAGGGCAATGATATCACTGCTTGGACCAATAAGCTGGATGCCTGATTCAGAAGCTTTTTTTGCAAACTCAGCATTTTCTGAGAGGAAGCCGTACCCTGGGTGAATGGCATCTGCTTGAGAGATGTGTGCTGCAGAAATTACTCTATCGATCTTGGAGTAGTCGTGTGTTTCGCCAATGCAGATAGTTTCATCAGCGAGGTGTAAGTGCTTTTGTTTGTTGTCAGTTTGCGTGTAGATTGCAACAGTCGCTATCTTCATTGACCGACAGGTTCTTAAGATTCTTAGAGCAATTTCCCCTCTACAGGCAATGAGTATTTTTTTGATTCTCATGAGTCTTTAAATGTAAGTAAGATTTGGCCGAATTCTACTGTTGCGCCATTGGTCATGAACGTTTCTGCAATGGTTCCAGAACGCTTTGCCTTTATGGGGGTATATGTTTTCATCGCTTCGATAAGACAGACAGTGTCGTCTTCGCTGACTTTCTGTCCCTGAACAACAAACGGTGCAGCTTGAGGTGTTGGGGAGGTGTAGATAGTGCCAACAAGTGGGGAAGTAATGCTGGCGCTTGATTTTGTAGAAGCATCATCATTGAGGGTGCCTTTATCTAAACAGGTGGCTCCAATAGTGTCTTTTACTGGATTTTTACTGACTTTAATTTTAGCGTCACTCGTCTCGATAGAAATCTCATTGACATTGTTTTTCAAGAGAAGATCTATGATTTTTTGAGCCATAGTAATATTGTTTTCTTCCATAAATATGTCTCTTATGCTTAATATGCATTAACGCATGAGAGGCTCATGTTGTCAAGTTTAAATTGTCAGTGAGTTTAGAATCTCAAAAGCGCATTAATCCCTATTTTTTTTCGGGTTGATGAAGTAGCGTATTTTGTGATCATGGCGGCATAGCGAGTGAATTGTTTACTTTCATCTGGCAAATATGTAGGGATCACCACAGCATCTTTAGGGATGTAGCCATGGGTGATTTTACCTGTATCTTTGTGGTAGATTTTTGTGCTTGCAGTGAGTATTGTTCCTGCTGCGATTACTGCGCCATCATCTATATGTATGCCTTCTGCAACTTCGCAACGTGCCCCTATAAAGCAATTGTTGCCAATAACAACAGGTTGGGACCCGAGAGGTTCTAATACGCCGCCAATCCCTGTTCCGCCAGAGATGTGGCAGTGCTTTCCTATTTGTGCACAGGAGCCAATAGTGCTCCAAGTATCGATCATTGTGCCCTCATCAATATAGGCGCCCATATTAATGAACGATGGCATAAGTACACATGACTTTCCAACATATGCTCCCCAGCGGATGTGTGTGGGAGGGCACACTCTAAATGGAGGGGGGCAGTCCATGTGGTTGAGCTTGTTGGGCACTTTGTCATAGCTTGGAATAGTTCCAGGATAGAAGACAGAGGGGTTAAGACGGAAGTAGCAAATAATAGCTTTTTTAGCTATTTCATTGACTGAATTATCTGCATGGATGCAGCGAATTTCACCGCGATCAAGTAAATCGATGGTATGGTTAATATGCTTGAGGTCCGCATCGCTAGCACGATAATTTTCTGATTGAGAGCGCTCAAAAATGCTATTGATAGGGCTGGTATCTTGATTTTTTTGTAGTGATGATGTCACTTTATTGCTCCTAGGTACTTGCCCTATGATACATTTTAATGTATTTTCAATCAAGACTGATCAAAATCGGGGTATAGCGCAGCCTGGTAGCGCGCCTGCTTTGGGAGCAGGATGTCGGGGG
>CAZMRQ010000041.1:0-13518 GCA_964568795.1 uncultured Gammaproteobacteria bacterium
GCTACGTGTGGAAGGGATAACTGCTGAAAGCATCTAAGCAGGAAGCCCACCTCAAGATAAGATCTCCCTTCTCGTTTAATCGAGACTAAAGATTCGTTGAAGACTACGACGTTGATAGGCTGGGTGTGGAAGTGCAGTAATGTATGAAGCTAACCAGTACTAATTAATCGTGAGGCTTGACCATACTACCAATAACGGTAGGAGAATTTAAACGACTATCTTCCCAGTTTGTCTGGTGACAATAGCAAGTAGGTACCACCTGATTCCATCCCGAACTCAGAAGTGAAACTGCTTAGCGCCGATGGTAGTGAGGCATATGCCTTGCGAGAGTAGGACATCACCAGGCATTTTTTTTTGTCTAAAATATTTGTTATTTATCCCATTCCCTCGAGATGCCTTTTTGTTTACGTAGAGGATCTAAGGCACTCATCTCGTGATTGATTCTACATGGGTGTTTTTTGTTGTTGAATATATCCTTTAACAACATTTAATGGAGCGCCGCAGCCCTCACAGATATAAACTCATAACTATATTTAGCTTTTCCGTGGTTGTATGATCCATGCGCTAAATGGATCATATAATTATAAAAGTACTCAAGGCATGATTTTATACTGAAGACTCAGTGAATACTAAGCAATCAATTGCAACTTTTTTGCAGTCATACGCGTTTTGTACTGAATAAGGCTCTTGCCTTAAATCATCAATGACTAAAAAACAAGCACCCGATTTATTGTGCAAGTATTTTGCGCAGACTGTGATGAGAAAGCTGTGTAGCACACGACTCAATAAGTGTCTGATATTAGAAAGGCAGGCGTGATGAATGTGTGTTGTCCTTCCTTGTTTACACATAGCCACATTTTCTCAGAGTTAAAGCTGTATTTTGATTGGAATGGCCGCATGCTTTTATTTTTCTAATACAGATTGTGTCTATGGTTTTAGAACGTTCATTCAGTATTTGATCGCCGTAGTTTTGGGTGGTAATAATAACATAGAGTAATAAATATATAGAAAATAATAGAAAAACATTGACAGATATTAATGGAAAAGTGTATATTAAATAAGCAATTAATGGTAAGCGACTTTATGGTTAAAAATACAAGATGGCCTTTAACACACAATTTAGAGGAAGTATTCAGCAATATACAAGAGTTTATTCATCAAAAATATGAACACAACTACAGAGACTTTATTGACACTTCTTTGTTTCCGGATCATTGTCATTCTTTGACGCTTGAATTTGGTGATCTGGTAATAGATGATCAGCTCTGTGCGATGCTAACAAGATTGATGCCTGCTCTTACTAATGTTAGGTTCAGCAGCTATGAAAAAATATACATTGCGGCTTTTATAGACAAGGTGTTGCGTCATCGTGAATGGGGAGAAGCTGACTCGGTAAGGAAGGAAATCCCTGCCTTCAAAGAAATTCCATCTATTGATAATGAAGACATCTTGAGTGTGCTTGCCCGTCTTGGTGCTCAAATGAACAAAACTGACATACCTCCATATTCGCAAAAGGAGCTTGGTGAGTTGATTACAATGATTAGAAGTTTATGTCCACAACCAGTTAGAAGTCCGTATAAGCACTTGGCAATACAATCTGGTTCGATCGATCTTATGAAAACAGTCATATCTGCTGAACTTTTTTATCATAAAGAATATGAATATGTTCCAGGTAAAGAAAAGATGAATGCATTAGGCTATATCATATACTTATATATGGATCAGGGCTCTGATGGTTTTGTGATGGAAGATCATTTTCGTCATTTATTGGGCGATAGAGAAAATGTCCAGATGAAAATCAATCATCCAGTTAATCAGTACCATAGCGCATTAGTCTATGCCATGATTGGTTGTGACTCAGGTTCAGTAGCCAAGAGAGAGTCAGCTGTGAGATTCTTATTAAAATATTCTCAAAAGATGTTATCTGTTCCCACAAAAGACATAGAAATGAAGGAATATCTTTGCCTAAACAAAGATGTTGCAGATGAACTTAATCGATGCTTGCAAGGTAAAGCCCTTGGTTATCAACAGATCCTAGTCTTAAGAAAGTTCAACATATTAGATAAAATAACTTATAAGAATTGTAGTGGTATAGGTAGGCTATTGTATCTTTTCTACAAGGCCATTGATTACTTTTATAATAAAGCCACTTTCTTCATGAGAAGTGATCCTGATTATAATAAACATACGTCAGGCAGGTCCTCAGCAAATATGAGTCCACCAGTGTCCCCTGTGAGACCGACTCCGGGGTGTGAGCAAGAACCCCTCACATCTAGAAAGCCTTAGTGAGTGACTATCTGTACTCATAGGAATGTTAGTTTATCTGATTATTGATTCATAGATTCACATAGCTGTGTTGTCTATTTCTATGGCATCACCCAGGGCTGTTAGCGTTGGTTTCTTCTAGGTATATGGGCAAAACTCATCGTTGAGGATTGGGTGTCGTCCCTTTCCTTGGCTGATTGGCGCCCAGCTGCTGTTCAGTAGCTGCTTGAGGTCTCTTAAGATCAGTGGCTTTTAATGTCTTTGTTGTTTGAGCATCTACTTCAAGCTGCTTTGGAGGCTTGACGCTTGGTTTTTTACGAATTAAGTCACCGAATCCAAAGCGTAATATATATAGTATTCCAGTGACTGAACAGTCTCTCCACTTGAGATCACGAAGATTGCCATTTTTTCTCAAAAACTTTACTTGATTACGGCCAGCTCTTATTTTAGCGCCGTTCGCTTTCGATGACGCCATCTTTGCCTCTCTTTCGTCACTTTGAAGCAACCTAAATTGCAAATAAAACAGTGCTGAGTCGCCTTCTTCATTCACAGGCTTGTTTGGATTTATACCATACTCCATTAATCTAGCTACCATGTCGTTGCTGCATTTCGCTATGGCATAACCCAAGCATGACCACTTAGTACCTAAACTCTCATCCTGTATTGAGTCAAGGGATGTAAGCAGACTAAGATTGATGTGATGTCTGTTCTTTTTGAATGAATCAGTAAGGCCATTGATATCTTCTTTGACTGCTAGAGCGACAGGCGTTAACCCATTATGGTTTTTTATATTGAGGAGATCAGGAACTACCTGTAAAATAGCGGATATAGCATTTTGTAATATAGAAGTATTAGCTGGGCTTTCTAAATATCTCTTTTGTTTTGCGCATTCGATTGCCGCATGTAGAGAGTTATTTTTTGAATTAGTCTTAGATATAAAAATATTTGTATCGAGCTTCCACTTTTGAGCTGGGATGTCTTCTAATAATTTTTTCAGTATTTTCCATTTTTGAGGATCAGGGGAGCTATCCCTGTCGATCTTATTAACGAAATCCGTAATAGCCTCTATATATCGATCTTGGGGCATACGCTCGAAATTAAGTTCGCTCATGCAGCTTTCTCCCAATTCATAGTTCATTATAACACTAAATATCAATAAACTAAATGATTTACATAGTATTTAATGACTTTTATAGTTATATCAATTAAGTCTTTGGATAGGGCGTAGCGTAAGTTAGACTGGTTATGTTGTCGAATCATTGTTGCACTGCTAAGAGATCATTTTGTCTAGTTGTATTTCGATTGTCTGTATGGATAGGGCTGTATTCAAAGCAATAAAACTAAATGCCATTCAATTTCAGTGAAAAGGATTTTGTGTGTATGCCTCTTTATGTGTTCATACAATCAACGTTAGACAACAGGGCAGGGTAAATGAGACACAAATCATAGAGAGAAAGGTCATCCATATAACGTATGAGATTATAATCTCCCAGAGCTTTTATGCCTGGGACGGGTCTGTGAGCCTGTATTGATGCCTTTGATGGCTTTTTGTGATATAATAAGTGTATGACAACGTTTAGCGAACAATATGAAGAAATACAATAATAGAAAATACCTTGTTTACTTTTTAAGAGCGCTTTTGTTTCCTCTCTTTATCGTGCAAGTTGTGGCGGCGTTTTTGCTTAGTTTGTTAATTTTGCCTTCAAAATTCTTATATAAAAAGAAGGATCCTACAGGTGACCTGAATTATTACGTTTATAAGAGCAAAACCCAGGCACCATCGAAACTTGTATTTATGATGTATGGCAATGCAGACTGTGTCGAGAATTACCATGATGGCAGTTATTCCCCTGGTCAGTGCAGGCCTGAGACGATGCTTAGTAACTATCAAACAAAGCTCGGTGGGGAGTATGCAGTTATTGGTTTTGATCCGCCAGGAGTGAATAACGATGAGTTTGTTTGGAATGAGTCACAAATTATTGAACGCTGCACTGAATTTGTGGAGAAGAAGATGGATGAGTATAATGTTGATGCTAGTAATGTGGTGTGTGTAGGTCATAGTATTGGTGGTGCGTTTATGACTCAGGTCGCTGCTAACTTACACCGCCAAGATAAAAAAGTGTACTGTGTCGCTGATCGTTCTTTCTCAAATTTAACGGATGTTGTTTGCAGCATGTTTCACTTAGATATTTTTGGCATGGCTTCTAAATTTATAGTCTCGGTCATCCTCTGGCCTACTTTCGGATTATTAGACTCAGCCAGTGCTGCTAAAGATATAAAAGCAGGCTATCTCAGATCAATCAATGTGAGCGAAGATGATATTATCAAGGCCCCTGCCAGTCTTTTTCGGAGTCTCAAGGATACAGACCATGCGTCACTCAGTGAATTAAGGGATATTGTCGAATTTGATCGCCGGATAAAGACTTCCACTGATCCTGGGCATGCGCATTGTGTGGGACTATTTGAAAAAGTGAAAAAAAGTGTGGCGTCTTTTCACCCTGAGTCTAGGGCTGATGAAGGAGGCGGGCCAAGTCATCAGGATAGGGCTTAGCTACGTGTTTTATTGTAGTTTAACAGATCTTTCTTAATCGACGGTGCTAAGAGAATAAGGCCGATGAGATTGGGGATTGTGATGAGAAATATGATGCTGTCTGAGAAGTGAATCACTTCTTCTAGATTGAGTGTGGCGCCAATCATGATGCATAAGCAAAATAAGAGTTTATAGATGGTTTTAGTGTAGGCTGATGAGCCAAATAAATACATCCAGCCTTTTAGGCCGTAATAAGACCAAGCAATTTGAGTGGAGACAGCAAATAAGATGGTCGCAAATGATATAATGAAGGGAAGGGCGGAAAGCCTTGTTGCAAAGGCTGCAGAGGTGATAGAGATCCCCGAAAGACCATCAGCAAAAGAGGGCTGTGCGATTGCCGTTGTGCCTATGACTAAAGCGGTTATGGCACATATAACCATGGTGTCAATGAATGGCTCAAGCAAGGATACATAGCCTTCTGTAATGGGGGTGTTCGTTTGAACAGCTGAGTGAGCTATGGATGCTGTTCCAACTCCTGCTTCGTTAGAAAATATCCCACGCTGAAATCCAATAATCATTACTCCAGTAAAACCACCTGCTGCGCTTTTCCCCTGAAAAGCTTCACTCAGGATTGTTAGGAGTGTTTCTCCTATGTATGCATGGTTCATTGCAATAACAACTAAGCCAAAAAAGAGGTAGAGAAAGGCCATAAAAGGAACAAGGACTTGTGTCACACGGGCAATTGATTTAATGCCTCCAATAATGACAGCAAATACGATTAAGGCAAGCACAAGGCCAAACAACCAGTCATATTGCGTGATTGAGCCGCCAGTGACATGATTGAGCTGAGTGAATGCTTGGTGGGATTGAAACATGTTTCCTGCTCCCAGTGCGCCTATTCCTATACCAGCAGCATAGAAAATACCTAGGAATTGGCCAAGACGATCTAGCCCCATAGTTTTTAGGCCGTGATGCAAGTAATACATTGGCCCACCAGATACACCTCCATTTTTGTGGGTTTTTCTGTATTTGACCCCAAGTGTGCATTCGACAAACTTTGTGCTCATCCCCAAGAATCCAGCAATGAATAGCCAGAAGGTAGCACCAATCCCTCCCATGGATATGGCAATAGCCACACCGCCAATGTTCCCAATTCCAACAGTTCCTGATATGGCTGTCGAAAGTGCTTGAAAATGGTTGATCTGTCCAGAGCTGTTGGGCTCGGGGAAATCACCTTTTGTTAGCTGTAGCGCATGAACAAAGCCACGTACATTGATAAAGCCCAGATAAAGGGTTAAGACAAGACTTGTGAGTATGAGTAGGAGCACGACAAGAGGAGCGTCGGCAAAGCCAAGGTTGATTTTAAAGAAGACGATGCTATTAATAGCGCTAGTCAATGACGTGACTATATTAGGGGTGCTCGCATAACACAGTTGGGGCAATGATAGCAACACAATGGTAGGGAGAGCCCGAATCAGCATACTACTTCCTTGTTGGTCGCTTGCTTGCAAGTATACGTTGGTGGGACGTATTGTCAATCACTGTGATTGTGCTCATCTTATGGGTTTGTTATACTGATACGGGTTGTGACAAGGAGTGAGTGATGAATCCTATTATGTATGTTGTTTGTGGGGGAGCATTGGGTGCTTTGTCAAGATATATGATAGCCTTGGGTGTGGCTGCACTTGTGCCGAAACCATGGCTTCCGTGGGGCACTATTATTGCGAATTTAACGGGTTGTTTTTTAATTGGAGCATTGTCTCAGACAGTCCTTCACAGTCAGTCACATGATCTGATTAAGTATATGCTTATTGTCGGATTTTGCGGAGCTTTGACGACATTTTCATCTTTTGGCCTTGAAGCTTTTAATATGATGGAGAGTCATCAGCATTGGCGTGCTTTAACAGATGTGTTGTTGCAAATGGTCTTTGGCTATATAGCAGTATTTGCTGGCGTGATGTTATTTCGGGCTAACAGCTAATAAAAAGGGCGCTTGTGGGCGCCCTTGTTCATAGATTGAAATTAGGTTGTTTACCCTTTTTTATCTCCTATGAGTTTGACAGCTAATAGACCAGCTATGACTGCAATAATAACACCTATGTCAACATCGCCGCCGCCCATGAGGACTTTGACAATAAGTATATGGCCTAAAGCAATGGCTGCTAGAACATAGAGTAGTTCACCTAGTAGTTTTACAAGATCGTGTAGTTTCATGGATTCCCCCTTTTTTATTGTTATACACTTATTATAGCAAAAAATGAGAGAAAATTCAATTATTCGGTCCTTTGACATGTATATGCTTAATAATTACGAGAACACCATGTGTTAGCAGCAGTGTTTGACTGTGTGTATATAAGGGGACTTTAGCCAGTTAATATCACTACACAATGTGAGTAAATACGCTAATAAGTCAGAGCAATGTTAGCGCGTCATTCATTCTATTGGGTGGGTACGAAAAAAAAGGCACTGCATAGCCTAGCTGGTTCTCTCTGTTAGTTTCCTTCCTGCCTCAGTATACAGTGAAGAGGGCTGGTGAGAGAACCAGTCATTTAGACTAAGTAAGTGTTACAATACTTTGCAACATGAGCCGCAACAGAGACTCTTACAATGTATCTTGGAGGCTAGTAAACCAATTAGTATAGCAATAACAGGTCCAATCGCCACATCGCCGCCACCCATTAGGACTTTGACAATGAGTATATGACCTAAAGCAATTGCTGCTAAAATATAGAGCAGTTCGCCTAGTAGTTTTACAAGATCTTGTAGTTTCATAATATCCCCTTTGTTATTATATTTATAAATATATTATAGCAGAAAACAATATTTTATTCAAATTTGCGATACTTTCTTCTTATATGTGGGCCGGATAGCCATGGAAGTGCTTTTTTAGCAGGGCGCAACGATCAGTTTTTTCCCAGGGAAGGTCTAATTCTGGCCGGCCAAAATGACCAAAATACGATACAGGACGGTAGATTGGTTGATTTAACCCAAGCTCGTCGATCAGACCTTTGGGCGTGCAGTCAAAAAGAGAGGGAATGATTTGCGCCAGCTTGCATTCTGATTCAGCAGTGATGGTGCCAAAAGTATTCACGGCGATTGATACAGGCTGAGATTGACCAATGGCATAAGACAGTTGGACTTCACAGTGGCTTGCTAGTTGAGCAGCAACAATGTTTTTGGCAATGTATCTAGCCATATAGGCAGCAGAGCGATCAACCTTGGAAGGGTCTTTTCCAGAGAAACAGCCGCCGCCATGATGGGCGAACCCACCATAAGTATCTACGATGATCTTGCGTCCAGTTAAGCCAGCGTCAGCAACTGGGCCGCCAATAGTGAATTGGCCTGATGGATTAACTATGATTTTAGTATGTTCATTCATCAGGTGCGAGGGTATAACAGGTCTGATGATATGCTCAATAATATCTTGTTGGATCTTTTGGGGTGTTGTGTCGTTGTGGAGGGAGGACAGCACGATGGTCTCAATAGAGTGGGGCTTGTTGTCTTTGTATGCAACAGTGACTTGGGATTTAGCGTCAGGACCTAAATTAATGTATGTGCGAACTTTTTTATGTTGGGCCATGAGTTGATGAGCCAGATGGATAGGCAGGGGCATAAGCGTTTCAGTGTCACGGCAGGAAAAACCAAACACCATGCCTTGATCGCCAGCACCAAGCTCTTTTATGTCATTTGCATTCACACAGCTCGCTATTTCAGTGGATTGATTGCCGATGAGATTCAGAACTGTCACAGCTTCTGCATCAAATCCCCACCGATGATTTGTGTAGCCAATATCTCTGACGACTTCTTTAACAATTTTTTCGACATCCACCCAAGTTGATGTTGAGATTTCACCTGCAACAATGACAAGGTTGTTTTTGACCAGAGTCTCACAAGCGCAGCGGGCTTGAGGGTCTTGTGCTAGAGTGGCATCTAGGATAGCGTCAGATATTTGGTCAGCGACTTTATCAGGGTGACCATCGCTGACTGATTCAGATGTAAATAGTTGATACATAGTGTCTTTAAATGAAATATGTGTAGACTTTAGCATAGAATAAATACTTAGTAAAGAATGAGAATAATCAGCAATGATATAGAATTTTAGTTGAAGATCATATAGTATAAGAAAAATTCTGGTTTAAATTATGAATATGCCATTTATAAATCTTGCAAGGCAGTATGAGAAGAATAAAGATGCGCTCGATCAGGCGGTTATGAAAGTCCTGGGTCATGGTCAGTATATTAATGGGCCCGAGGTGGCTGAGCTTGAGATGAAACTGGCAGAGTATGTGGGCTGCCGATATGCTCTGACATGCTCAAGTGGCACAGATGCACTTTTTTTAGTATTGCTGGCACATGGGGTAGGCCCTGGTGATGCTGTCTTAGTTCCTAACTTCACTTTTTGTGCCACAGCAGAAGTTGTTTCTTTAACAGGGGCAACGCCTGTATTATGTGATATTGATCCCAGTACATGGAATTTAGATGCAACCAAACTAGCACATGCCATCGATTTAGCAAAGAGCCAAAATCTACATTGCCGGGGGATTATTCCGGTGGATATATTTGGCTGTCCTGCGGACTACACGCGCATTAACAAATTCGCTGATAAGCATGGGTTGTGGGTCTTGGCAGATGCCGCGCAGTCATTTGGGGCCAAAGCAGCAGACAAGTTTGTTGGGACGCTCGCTCATGCAACTGCTACGAGTTTCTTTCCTGCAAAACCGTTGGGATGTTATGGCGATGGTGGTGCTGTTTTTACAGATGATGAAGCATTCATAGAGGTATTGCGTAGTCTCCGTATCCATGGTCAAGGGGGGCATAAGTATGACAATATACGTGTGGGAATCAATGGCCGGCTTGACACAATTCAAGCAGCTGTTCTGCTGGAGAAATTAGCAATATATCCTCAAGAGTGGCAACGTCGTCAGCAAATTGCAAAGTTGTATCGTGATTCCATCGAACACTGTCAGTTCCAGCACATCCCCAATGGAAGTCAATCAGCATGGGCTCAGTTTACATGTGTGCTGCCTAGCGGTAGCCGTGGGCATGTCATGAGAGGCCTCAGTGAGCAAGGTATTCCTTCAGCGATCTATTATCCTTCATTGATCAGCCAACAACCGGCCTACTGTTCGTGTCCAAGCACTTGTGCTCCTGAGTCTAAAACGTATGAACTTCTTGATAGAGTTCTGAGTTTGCCGATGCACCCATACTTGAGTGATGAGCAAGTGATAGCTGTATCCACGCAGATCAATAGCTCCTTGGTCAATTTTAGTGATGATCCTGTCATTATCTATTGATTTTAATTTACTTTACTGTAAAGAAATCTATTGACATAGGGGCATTTTATACTATAGTCTGGATAAACATCATGAATATAAAGAACACTCTTTAAATAGAGGTTAAGTATAACGGGAGAATAGTCTATGCCAGTTCCAGCCGTCAATCGATATGAATCTGTACGAATTAGGGAGCTTGCTCATCTAAATGGCAGTGAGTATAAGGGCGATGCTGAAAAGCAGGAATTTCTGTTTTTTTGCTTGCATGGGACATCGGATAGTTCTGTGGAAGAGTCAGACAAAAAAAAATTAGTACAAAATTTTCATGAGGCCTTTGGAAGTGCAGGTTATCCATCATTAGTTATTGATGGATGTTCAGGGGCGGCTGTTCCTTTGGGTGCTGTGGGCAATAATGGAATGTGGGCGAACAAGGATGCTTTGCTGTCGTATTACAAAACTAAAGTCGAGGGTGCAGCTGTTAAACCTAATAAACTTGTTTTTATGGGACATAGTCGTGGTTCAGCTACAGCGGTGTGGTTGACTGAGGCAATTCTGAAATATCATTCTGACCTTGAAGAAGACGCTCCAGAGATAAGGCTTTACTTACATGACCCTGTTACTGGACCGTTAAATGAGAGAAATACAACACGGCTAGATGCTGAACCTGTCAAAGAATGTGTGACGGTGATGTCATCCGATCCACGATATATAATGGGGGCAACACTAACAGGCCTTAATTTGCCGGGTCCAGTTGAGACGATACTCCTGCCGGGTGCACATGCAGAGGCTAATCGTATGAAGCATCCACAAAGGGGGGATAATTCAGTGCCACTTATGGTTTCTACCATTTTTTATGACCGACTTTGTCATTTTTTCCGAGAGTCTAAAACAGCTATGATTCGATTCCCGCGCGTGTCTGTAGTGGGCTGCCATGACTCACCTATGCTTTCACCTCTTGAAAGTTCCAATCATTGGTTAATAGCACAAGAGAATAATTTTAGGTATAACATGTTCCCTGCCGATAAATTCCCTCGCGGTGAACCTTTATCCGAAAAAGGAATTAAAAAATGGGTTAATAAATCATGCCGACCTTTTATGAAGGTTCTGCCAGTCATATGGCGTCAATGTCCATCACAAATAGAGGGTCCAATAAAAAAAGTATTCCCTGATTTCTATGCGTTCTTCATTGAGGGTCAAGAAGATAATAAAGATGAGGCCGTTTTGCAAAGGGCAAGCCTAGAACAAAAATACCCATGTATATATCAGGTTCTTAAATATCTTGACCCAACAGGTTTAAATGAGAGTAAAAGAGTCATAGTGCGAGGGCCAAAGGAGATAGAAGATAAATTTTGGTTTACTTTGGCTGCTTTTCATCAATATGAATTGTTTATTGATACATACGTGAATAAAGACGCTTCTGCGGTTTTGAAAGAAATAAAAGAAAGATTTCTAGATAAGATTTCTGGAAATGAAGTATTTAGAAGTGATGATCCTCCGGGGGGGCAAATGGTAGCACTAAGGAGTGCTATTGACGATGTCATTGGTGAAATAACGGGTAATTCAAGGTTAAAAACGACAATTGCTAATTGGCAAGGGTGGAAATGGACCAGAGGCATGAGCCGAACATTTTTTACAAAGAACTTGAGAGTCATTAGAGAAAATGAAAAAGTTTATTTGCCGTGTGTTTTTGTAGAACAATTTTTCTCACCTTACATTAAATTTACGACACAAGAGAAGCTTAGTGTTGCCTTGTTGGGGTGCGATGGCGTCCTTCAAGATGTAAAATCGACTTACGATAGTGTATGTGCAACAGGCGTCAATGTAGTTCGGGGTCTCTGGGGTGTTTGTACGAAATTTGCACAACGGCGACTTTTAGAAAGAGAAAGGAGAGGAAGTCCCGAGTCTGTAGAGGATGATCCGGTTTCGGGCGTGATGAGACCAATAGAGGGTCTAGATTCTGGAGGATATCTTGAAGAATCAAGTGAAGACGCAAGCGAAACAGCGCGTCAAGTTTTAGACGGTATACTAGGCGGTATGCCGATGGCTGCACCAATTTCAGCAACTGCGGATGTGGTAGATCGTCAAATAGTGGGTATAGGGGTAGACGCAGCTCTAAAAGAGATGGTAGGCTGTATGTCGGCTCAACGCCTGCCAGTAGCTGCACCAGTGCCAGCTGTACCAGTGCTAGTAGTGTCTGCATCAATGCCAGTAGCACCTGCAGAATTTTTATCAGATCTGGCAGCAGAGGAAGGGCCTTCCGTAGATGGCAACACAGTGAAAGGGCATGTGTCGCCAGTTTCATCAACTTCAGCAGCTGCGGTTGAAGGTGGGGACAGTTCCCCATCAGCAGGGGCGAAACCAAGCTCATCAAGTGGAATGAATCCGCGTTCTGCTAATTTTTCCCGATATAATTTAAACTGCATGCTCATCTTGATAGGGGCGGTGTGTATAGTGACGTTAAAACTCCCATTGGTTGTGTTGGGTGTCTGTGCTTTAGCAGTGGGTGTTTATAATCTTCTTGATAAGAGTTCTAGGCAGGCCTTGGAACAAGTGGGACAATCAAGAGTCATTCCAGCTGAAAGCAAGGGTTTCCCCCTAAGTTCACCCAGCAATAGAGCGAATGTCAGTAACCGGCCTGATTTAACAGTAGAAGCAGCGAGGTCTGTGTCACTATCTGCGGCTGGTTAGCCACTAAAAAAATAGATTGAGCAAATGGTCAGTCTCCTATATGGTAGTAGTATTGAGGGGGGAATGATGAATATAATTGCTTATTACCGAGACTGGTTTTGATTTTTACAATGCCATTGTTTCTTTTTATTAGCATATTAAGATGTCAAGAAAGCGCCTGGTCCTGATATATCAGGTTTTTTAGTATCAATAGGTTCATTAGTGCCTCACAATAACTGTTATTTAAGCACTCCATACTTTATTGTGATCGGAATCCTGTTGTTTCAATTGACTCAATTCTATCAATAGATGAGGGTTTCTTTCCCCCAGAACTGCAGTGTGGGGCTTGTTGTTTTTTAATCGCATTTCCCTGGTGTAGTCTTTGTCTTTATTCGAGTGTATAGTGGGCTCGGTTTTTTTAAAAACAGTTTCAGTATGAACTCCTATGGTGCAACAGGACCTACCTACTTCGAGATCTAACAATCACACATACATCAAGTTTGGAGCACCGACGTTACCTACTGTCGAATAAAAGGTGTATACATGGCAGCGATCATAGACTGATATCTAAAAGCCATCTTGTTATGGAAAATATCAAACACCATGGATACAAATCAGGTGATGGGGGCTCTGAATAATGCACTGGAACAGCATGATCTGCCAGAAATTGTTAATACAGACCAAGGAAGCCAGTATACATCGGAAGGGCACATGTCTTGTCTATCCAGGTATAATGCCACTAGAATTTAGGACAAAAAATTGAAACAGAACTCCGGATAGTGA
>CAZMRQ010000042.1:0-13322 GCA_964568795.1 uncultured Gammaproteobacteria bacterium
CTGAAGGCATTAAACACCTAATAAGCTGCCATTGCGTACTTCCACAATTTAGGCGCATGAAAAATCCGCTTTTTCATAAATTTGTTGTATTTTCAATTTTAGGCCAGAATGATACGGTCGTGCCTAAAATTGCCAAGTGCAATAATTGTGGTGTACTACATAGGGTTACAGACATATGCAAATCTGAATTTATTCATGGTCATGAAGATTCCACTAACTCTATTTTGACGATTGATGACATTAAAATGTCTTTATCCGATAAGCTTTGCAATATCTTGGAATCTTATGATGTCGATTTGCCTACATGGGAAAAGGCTAAGTTCATTATTGAAAATCAAAAATGGAATAGCTTTTTAGTTTTAACACGCGAAGAATTAAATGATAATGTAGAAGGAAAACTTCTTAGAATTATTGGAGAGAATCTTTTTAAGGTTGAATCATTTTCAAGGTCCGACTATGTGTCAGCTGAAATAGAAGAAGATTAAATATGTCAAAATTTTATGGTGAGACTAAGACTGAAATAAGTGCAAATGACATGCTACAGTGCCGACAAATAGTATCTGAGATTACTGGTTTTGGTGTGAAGCAGGATCAGATACTTCAGATAATAAAGCTGCTGTCACTTGAGCTTGAGAATCGTGATCAAATGATTGCCATAAACGAATGCGTGCAGAAATTACTAGACACCGGGGTTGTTAATAAGAATACTTTTGATGGATTAATTACATCGTAAGATATTTACACTGTGTATAAAAAACATTAATTTAGAATAATTTGGAGCATAATATGAGAGAGCAAATACTTGATATCTGGACTGAAGTGAAGACCCTTGTTGAGGTCTTAGAGGTTGATATTCATAAGAACGCCAACGGAAATAAGTCGGCAGGAGTCAGGGTCCGTAAAGGTCTTCGACTTCTTAAGAATAAATCAGGCGATCTTGTCAAGGCATCTCTGGCATCTCGCGACGAATAGTCAGATAAATGGTTCCCCATTTAATGGGTGGGTACCTGTGTGCGGCAGGTAGGTGGGATACCCCGCACAAGCTACTGTACGGGCCTGACTGGTTTCGACGGGGTAGTGGATAGTGATAGTGCAAGTGGTCTTATGAGCTAGATGACCTAAAACTCAGTCTTAAATTTATAATTGCCAACGATAGCAATTACAGCACTTACGCGCTAGCCGCGTAATGCCGGGGTTTCCGATAACCTTGATACCCAATATTGGATAACAGGTAGATATCCTGCGAAAATAAAAAATCACAATGGTTACCCTGGTAAAAAGTTACTCCACTTGGAGACAGGTGGTTACCTTTTTATAACAGGTGGATCTACTGTGTCACACAGGAGATGGGAAACTTGTGACTACCTTGCCTGTTCGGGAATGGACAGGCTAAACTTGTGAATGACTTGACTTTGAAGATGCTTCGGACGTGGGTTCGATCCCCACCAGGTCCACCAGTAAAGCTATATATTTTTTGTCTTCTGCTGTATTTTCTTGATTATAGATTTTTCTAGCTGGCACACTCGCATTCGCGTGAGGTCAAATATGTCGCCTATCTGCTGCAGCGTCTTTGGCCCCGATCGAGCCGATAAAATAGTGCAGTTAAGATCTCTTTCGCTCGGAAGCCACTGTCGACAGCTAGTTTTCTGGCATTTAATATTATACTCATTGTGAAAGCTGAAACAGTTTTGTCCGCATTTTAGTATGTCATCATCCATTAATTTGACCTCTGTTGGTTAAAATTTAAAGAGAGGTTTTTAAGTGTATTAATTTTTAAAGATAATTATCTATAGCACATGTCCAAGGAGGCACGTCCATTGACAAAAGTTTTTTGCCTTGATACTAATGTTCTTTTATATGATGCCGAATCATTATTCTCATTTGACGACAACCTGGTGGTAATACCGCTGGTTGTCCTGGAGGAGCTGGATAGAAAAAAATCTCGAATGGACGACATCGGCCAGAATGCCCGTCGTGTCAGTCGTCATCTGGATACACTAAGAAAACAGGGAAGCCTGAGTGACGGCGTAGAGCTGAGAAACGGCGGCCGATTAAAAATAACAAAGCGACTAGATGTAAGCGACGAACTTCCAGAGGAGCTTATAGATAATCCCATTGCAGACAATGTAATCCTGTCAGATGTCTTTCACCTAGCGCAGGAGTTTGGTGACAGTGTCACACTTATTACCAAGGATATAAATCTAAGGGTTAAGTGCGATGTACTAGGAATACAATGTGATGATTATCTAAAGCATCGCGTTGCTACTAGTAAAAATCATCTATATACTGGTGTAAGAAGGGCAACCCTACCGCAGGACAAGATTGACGAAATATACAGTCAAAAACAGGTTGAGGTTCCTGATGATCATGATGATTTTAACGATTTAAAACCTAATGAGTTTGTCGTAATAAAGTCTTCACCGTCAGCCTCAGCCGCAATATGCAGGCACAAGCATGGAAATATTCATCTTTTACCACAGTTCGCCAATATTTGGGGTGTAAGTTCAAGGAATAAGGAGCAGTGGTTTGCATTTGACCTACTATTCGATCCTGATATAAAACTTGTTACTTTGGTTGGACCTGCGGGAACAGGAAAGACCCTGCTAGCAGTTGCCGCCGGCGTGCACCATGTATTAGAAAAGTCTAATGACCAGAATAAGCTTGTAATTTCAAGGCCAATCCAGCCTCTTGGCAATGATATAGGATACTTGCCTGGAACCATGGAGGAGAAGATGGACCCATGGACGAAGCCAATTATGGATAATCTAGGTTTCCTATTTAACTCTGACTATGACAAGGCTGGTAAGTCGATTATTCCACTATACTTTCAGAAGGGTATCTTCGAGATAGAGGCTATCACATATCTTCGAGGTCGCTCCATAGCTAATGCATTCATTATAATAGATGAGGCGCAGAACCTGTCTGTCCATGAACTAAAGACGATAATCACACGAGCAGGTGAGAATACAAAGATTGTCTTGACAGGAGATATCGAGCAGATTGATAATACGTACGTCGATGCAGTTTCCAATGGCCTGACATATGCCGTAGAGAAGTTCAAGGACGAGCCAATTGCAGGACACATAACGCTTATCAAGGGTCAGCGATCTGAGCTGGCCACAATAGCCAGCAAGATATTATGATAATCTTTGCATTAGTCTAATAATTATTCGAGGAGTTCCAATGCCCTCACGATATAACTTAAACAGACTGAGAAAGACATATCCAGCGACTAGAAGGACACCTGTTATTATTGGTGTAGATACTGTCGAGTCGGCAGTTTTAACATTTACTGAGCAGAACAGTAAGACTTACACTTTTACGTCTGTTTATAGTGCAGCACCAACAGTGACTGCAACCCCAGCTAGCAGTCAAAATGTTAATGTATATATAACTGCAGTAACGACGACTTATGTAACAATTACTACCAGTGCTCCAATAACAGGTGACATACACCTCCAGGTCGCAAAGGTAGACTGATGGCTGTTGTACTTTCCGGCCGTGGAACAATTGCAGGAGGTAGCACCTCTGTTGTCATAACCTTCAGTACAGCATTTTCCAGTGTTCCCGCAGTTGTACTATTGCCTGGAACTAACGGATCATCATCATCAGCAAATGCCCAAAATGTAAACCTGTATATATCAGCAGTGTCAGCGACACAGGTTACTGTTAATGCATCAGGACCAGCAGAGGGCGATTCACCACCTCCGTGTTACTTTGACTACCGGGCAATGACAACGTAAAAGGAATATAAAATGGCAGATTTTAAAGCAGACGGATGTATACTAACAGGCTCGTTGACCGAGGCAGCTGCCGGGGTGCCTTTTATTGATGCTGGTACGAATATAACGACAGCAATCAATGCTAATGGATCTATTACTATTAATGCCACTGGCGGAGGCTCGGCAGCTGATGTTGGTTGGACAGGACCAGCCGATGGCCAGATCGCCACTACAGGTTCATTATATGTCGGACAGTCTGGCGTCGGCAGCGATGTCATCTTCTACGGTGAGGACGCCAGCGCGGTTGGACTCCAGTGGGACGCTGACTACGCGGAACACGGCGCGCTGCTATTGGGAGCCAATAACCATGGTGTTGATTTAGTAATTCGGGGCGAAACAGCAAATCACTTTTTACACTGGGATCAGAACCTTGACAAACTGAACCTCGCCGGACACTTCACATTCAATGATGGTGCTTTGGACCTAGACTTCCGTGCCGAGTCCCAGAACATTAAGGGGATGATTGTCATTGACTCAGGCACAGACCAGCTGTTACTGCATGCCTCAGGCACTACCGCGGCCACTGCAGGTGGAACCGGCTTCCAGGCCGGCTCCGATGTTGCTACGTATATTAGCGGTGCTGTGGGAAGTGTAGGTGTAGTAGGCAGCAAGGGGGTCACCCTGGTTGCCGGCGATTTAGTCACATCGGGTAACTTGCAGGTCGAGGGTGATATTAGTAGCACTTCCTCGCCGGCTACAGCTATTAATATAGGCACCGCAGGTGTGGTCTTCAACGAGGACGGCAACGCCGCGAATGACTTCAGGGTTGAGTCAGATACAGAAACCCATGCTTTGTTCATTGATGCGTCTGAAAATGAGCTTCATATTAATCAGGGAAAAACTGCGTTCACCACTCATGTTTGTAATGCTACTGAAGAGGTGATGAGAATCACCGGTGTAGGTGCTATCTTTAATGAAACGGGTAATACAAATATAGATTTTAGGGTTGAGTCTGACAATGAACAACAGGCACTGTTCATAGACTCCAGTGAAGACGAGTTGCATATTAACAAGGGTGAGACAGCATTCACAACAATTATAGCCAGTATCAACGATGAGGCAATTCGTGTTGATGCCGCAGGCGTTGTCTTCAACGAGGATGGCCATGCTACAAACGATTTCAGGGTCGAGACCGATATAATATCACATGCTCTGTTTGTCGATGCTGGTGCCAATACGGTGACGATCAGTAATGCCTCTGACCAGGTAATGAAAGTCGATGCCACAGGCGTTGTATTCAATGAGGACAGTCACGCTACAAACGATTTCAGGGTTGAGACGAATACAGAAGCAAATGCTTTATTCATTGACTCGGGTGCTGATACAATTACGACATCAGTTCCTCTTCTTAACAAGGACAAGCCACGACTTTCAAAGTATATAACTGCTGGAACGTGGGCTGCCTCGACGGGAAATGAGAATATTTTTTCAAACGCAAGCTGGACTGTGAATCCAACGTATGCTTCATCTCTCACTGCAACGTATATAAGCCATGCGACAGCTAACGGTAAATTTACTGTTACATATGCAGCTACATACTGTGTAATAGTGCCGCTGTTGCTAAAGGCCTCCTCTAACGGTGATTTCACATTTCGTGGGTACGTAAATTCAGTGCTGAAGTATGAAATGCAAGGTTCGTATGTTCACGCTGCCGTAGATCCCGTCGAGCGTACATTTAGCTTTTTACTTGACTGCACCGCAGGCGCTGTTTTAGAATTTTATATTGAAGATACTGCAGGTTTTGTCGCGGTCGCATATGCCACAGTTAATATTTACGCCATTTAATATAAAAACAATTATAAAATCTATTTTTGGTCAGTAAACTTTACTGTGCAAGGAGAGTTTTAAGTTGTTCATTAATCCATTTGATACTACCCCCGAAGTTTTAGTCCCACAGGACTGCGATATAGTTTTTGTCGCCGACATGTTTGTAGAGGACTATGCAGGTGGTGCTGAGCTGACCACCCAGGCCCTGATAGATTCTAGTCCACTGGAGGTGTTTAAGCTGCGATCGAACCAGCTTACAATAGAGCACCTCGAGAAGGGCGTCGATAAGTTCTGGATCTTCGGAAATTTTGCCAACCTAGACCAGCAGCTGATTCCATCCATCGTGGCCAACATGAAGTATGCTGTTCTGGAGTATGACTACAAGTACTGTAAGTATCGATCTCCAGAGAAGCACATGACTGCCGAGAAAAAGCCGTGTGACTGTCATAACCAGATGAGTGGAAAGCTCGTCTCGGCATTCTACCATGCTGCAAAGTCACTCTGGTGGATGTCAGAGAGTCAGCAACGGCGCTACTACGATATGTTTCCGTTCCTTGAGGAGAGTAACAGCACTGTCCTGTCATCGGTATTCGATGACAATTTCTTTGTCGCTGTCAAGGCGTTAAGAAAGAAGTATAAAGACACAGATCGTTCCAAATGGATAGTCCTTGGCTCTCCTTCGTGGATAAAGGGTCAGGACAATGCTATCAAGTGGTGTGTCGATAATGGCCATGACCACGAGGTCATATGGGGTCTCAGTTACGAAGACACCCTAGAGCGGCTGGCTCAGGCCAAGGGATTTGTTTACCTTCCAAAGGGCGGCGACACCTGTCCGCGGATGGTCATCGAGGCTCGTCTTCTAGGATGTGAGTTACATTTAAATGACAATGTCCAGCACAAGGATGAGATCTGGTTCAATACAGACGATATGTTCGACACCGAGGCATACCTGTATGCAGCCCGTGAGAGGTTTTGGAATGCCATAAAGCAGGACATGGCATACAGGCCGACAATCAGTGGGTACACCACAACATTGGACTGTGATAAGAATGGTTATCCATGGAGACAGTCGATCAGGTCGCTCCTGGGGTTCTGTGATGAGGTCGTCGTAGTCGATGGTGGTTCAACAGATGGAACGTGGCAGGCCTTACAGGAGATGGCTAGAGAGGACGAGAGGATAAACGTGTATGAGGTCAGGCGTGACTGGAGCGATAAGCGCTTCGCTGTGTTTGACGGTGCTCAAAAAGCTGAGGCTCGGTCACGATGTACAGGTGAATTCTGCTGGCAGCAGGATGCAGATGAGATCGTCCATGAGAATGACTACGATAAGATTGTAAACTTGGCAGTAAATTTCCCCAAACATGCTGACCTAATCTCGCTTCCTGTTATCGAGTACTGGGGCGGTCACGAGAAAGTTAGAATGGATATCAATCCGTGGAAATGGCGATTTAGTAGGAATGTTGACCATATTACACACGGAATACCCCAGCAACTAAGACGACAGGACGATGATGGGAACCTATATGCTGCCCAGGGGACTGATGGCTGTGACTATGTTCACGCGGAGACATATGAACTAGTCCCACACATGAGTTTTTACACTGAGGATATTCACAACTGCAGAATGGCAGCCCTCGCAGGTAATAATGACGCCATGCAGCACTACCAGCGCTGGTTTAATGGCTTAATCGACACCCTTCCAGGCGTCCATCATTATAGCTGGTATGACCTTGAGAGAAAGATTAATACGTATAAGAATTATTGGTCAAAGCACTGGCAGAGCTTATATGATATCCAGCAGGAGGACACGGCTGACAACAATATGTTTTTTAACATGCCATGGTCTGACGTCACACAGGATGATATAAGCGAATTGGCCTCGAGGCTTAAGAATGAGATGGGTGGGTGGATTTTTCATCGCCGTGTTGATTTTACAGCACCTACACCTCATCTATCTGCTCCGCATGGGCAGCCTGAAATTATGAAAGATAGCACCTAGTGTCATCTTTTGTTGTCGTCACCCCGGCATTTAACTGTGCTGATAATATTCGCCAGACTATCCTGAGCGTTGTTGCGCAGTCATATGACAAGTGGAGGATGATCATAATAGATGACGTTTCTACAGATCACACAGGAGATATTTGCAGTCATATTGCTCGTGAATATGGTGTCAGTGATAGAATTAGCGTAATTACTAGGACGGAAAAGTTTGGCGAGACAAGGAACACTTACGATATATGTTCACCGCTAGATGACAACGATATTATAGTCCGCTTAGATGGCGGCGACTGGATCACTGATATTGATTGTTTTCATATTTTGGACAAGGCGTACAAAGAGACCAATGCGGCTGTTTTATGGACAGGTCACAGGTGGGCATACACAGGACATAATATATCTGGTCCAATAGACACTAGTGTTTCGCCATACAAGCAGCCGTGGAAGTCATCTCACTTAAAGACGTTTAGAAAGTCTTCATTTAATGGCATTAATAAGGCTAATTTTTTAGACGATGAGGGCAATTGGATAATGATAGCCTGCGATCAGGCTGTATTTTTACCTATGCTTGAGAAGGCGTGGCGTGAAAACAAGCCCACTGTATTTTTAGGTGCCTGTATGTATCATTACTCTATCAATTTAGAAGATCCCGGCCTTTTTAGCACTTTACGATCTAAAAATCAAAAGATGAGTGCAGAATGGATTAGGGCTCGTGGTTATATTGAATGAGAATATTCTTTGATAATGTTGACTTTAGGTCATCATCAGGCCCTAATTCATTTGCTTCTAAACTGGCGTCAGCATTTATAGCATCTGGTCATCATATAACACACGAGAATCCAGATTTACAGTTCTCCTTTATTAGTTCTAATAATAGATTGGCACCCACTGTATTAAGGCTGGACGGCATCTATTTTAATAGCGAGCAGGACTGGGAAGCACTTAATGATCCAATAAAAAATAGCTATGATACTGCTGACGCCGTGGTCGTGCAGAGTATCTTTAATAAGAGGTTAGTTACCAGGTATTTTGGTAATCGTGAAAATATTCACATTATTAGAAATGGAACGTGCCTTGATATTATTGAGGCTATACCTCCCGCAAATATTAGCGGACTGAGTCGGGATAGGATATGGTTGTGTGCTTCGTCTTGGCGTCCACACAAGAGGCTTAATGATAACATTAGATACTTTCAGGAGTTCGCTCCGCCAGATGCGTTTCTTTTAATTGCGGGAAATAATATACCAGATGACATAGACGACCAGAGGATAAGAAAGCTTGGCAATTTAGACTGGCAGCAGCTAATATCAGTCATGAAGGCATCCTCACACTTCTTGCACCTGGCATGGCTTGATCACTGTCCGAATGTTGTCGTAGATGCCCGCGCAGCAGGATGCCACATTGTATGCTCTTCCTCAGGTGGGACTGAAGAGATAGTTGGACTCAATGCCACCACAATTGAAGAGGGCGTCTGGAACTTAGAGCCTACCAGATTGTATCATCCACCCCCACTAGATTTTAATAACATGAGGAAAAGTTTAAATTACGACAGCAATTTAGATATAATATATGCTGCAGAACAGTACTTAAGTACTCTTAAATTAGAGAATTAATATTATGAAACTGACAAGAAATTATGACAACTATGAAGATTACATAAATTTTCAAAAGCAAAAAACTACGAATCCTGAGAAACGACAGAAGTGGTTAAATGAAGAGTGGCGATCTAAGATAGACGGATTTAGAGTTGAGTTTCATAAGCTGTCTGAGTTTTTAACTCCTGAAAAGAAGTGCCTGTGCCTTGGTGCACGCACTGGACAGGAAGTTGTTGCCCTTCATGAGATGGGAATTACGGATTCAATTGGTATTGACATAATACCACAGGAGCCTTATGTTATTGTAGGTGATATCCATAACCTAGACTTTCCAGATAATACATTTGATTTTATCTACACAAATATTATGGATCATTCTATAGACCCGCAAAAGATGATCAGTGAGGCAGAGCGAGTTTTAAAGGTAAACGGTGTTATGATGATTCAGATTCAACTTGGAGTTAACCAAGACGAGTACACTGAATTTATTGTTGACAATCCTTTCCTAGATATTGTCACGTTGTTTAACTCATCTTACTGTACACATATCGGCTTTCTTAATAGTGCTCAACAATCAAACTTTGCAGGAATGAATTTTGAACTAGTTTTTCAGAAGGACGAAAAGCTTACCGAGGTATATGAAAAATACGGCACAATACAGACTGTAGATGTGCCAGAAAATTATGTAAAAATTTGGAACGATATTAATTTAAAGATCCAGACTAGTAAGCTTGACAGCGCTAGGATTATTGATAAGCTTGAAAGGGAGAATATTTTAGCTGGACTGATGCGTCGTGCGTATTACTTGACTAGGGTTGCTGAAATTCATGAAGTTAAAAATATTGCTGAGGTTGGAACTGCAGAAGGTTGGCAGTTTTATACGTTCTGCGAGTACGCTGACTCTGTCGGTGGTCATGTTACGACATGCGATCCTAGGGATGTTAGGCATCCTGATTATATTAGAAAATTTGAGCATGAAAAGGGAGTTGGAAAGTTTATCAATGCAACCAGTGCTGAAATGTCTGCTGTAATCTCTGATATTGACATGTTTTATATTGATGGCTTACATGACAAAGGAACTGTGATAGCTGATATTATTAATTTAAAAAATACACAGTCTATAACACAGGCACCTATCTGGATACTTGACGACTTTGATATTAGATTTGGTTGTTGGGATGATATAGCACAGGTCTGTAGTATGTCAGGAAAATTTAAGGTGTATAGGGTCGGTAAAACTGCTAGCGGATATGACAGTCACCAGGCGATGTTTCCCGGTAGAATTACATAACACTATGAAAAAAATTAAAAATAGCTTAAAAATAATATTTGTTACATTAAACAATAACATCAGTTCGGGTTCATATAGGATATGGGTGAATGATTATTGTAAGTATTTTAATGATATTGGTGTCGATTCAAAAATAGTTACAGTGAAAAATGTAACAGAAGACATGCTAAAGGAATCAGACGTTGTAATTATTGGAAAGTGCCTTCACGGTCCTGCTCAGTCGCTATTTAATCAGATTAAGAAAGCAAATCCGAGTATTATAATTGGAACCATAACACCCCCCAGAGATTTAACTTCTGTTAATTTTGACTTTGTAATGGTAGGATCCTTAGAGGAAGCCGATAGCCTTTCTTTTCATGATAATGTTATATTAAATGCCCACATAGAGTCACTATATTATAATTCAGATGTAAAGGTTCATGCCGAGACAGGCGTATTAAAAATATGTTATCACGGTTGGACACCTCATCTTTTTTCGTTTGTCGGAGGATTAAAGCCAGCACTTGAAGACTTGTCAAAAATCATAAAAATTGAATTGCATATTATTAGTGAAAAAACTGAAAATGAGATAAATTGGACAACTGACTTAGGGAAGCCAAATATTCCAATAGTCTATAAAAAGTGGAATATTAATACAATAAGTGATGATATAAAATTGTGTGATATTGGAATTTGTCCAGGCGTGTATGATTTAACGCAGCAACTGTCTAATGTTAATCAACAGCAAGGAAAGTTTAGTACAGACTATATTGTTAGGTATAAGAACAAGACAAATAACGGAAGGGCATTGGCTTTTATGTGTCTTGGAGTGCCTGTTGTTGCTGACTTTAGTCCAAGTAATTTTCATTTATTTGGAGATGAAAAAAATGGATATGTAGCCCACAGTAAGAATGGGTGGCTTAAATCTTTTATGAGGCTATCTGATTTTAACAACAGAAATACAATAGCTAAAAATGCAAAATTATTTTTAAATAAAAATTATGATCCTCACGATTGGGCTATGAGATATTATAATTCAATTGTAGACATCGTGAATAAAAGGAATTAAGGAATAAGTTTTGAAAAAAATTGAAAAAGGTTTTTTATACATTGCATTTGGCGAATCTTTTACTAAAGAGGCGCTAATGTCCATTAAGACTCTTAAGAGGTTTAATAGTGAACCAGTAGCATTATTTACCGATCAAGAAAAAACAGGCGACTTTGATAATCTTGTCGACATATATGGAAAGATACAGCCTCAACATATAAGGGCAAAAGTTGACTTTGTAGGAAGCTCGCCTTTTGATAAGACTGTTTATTTAGACTCTGATACGGTAATTGTTAGGAATATATCGGACATGTTTGATATGCTAACTAGGTTTGATGTTGGACTAGTGCATGATTATGCTAGAAAAAGACTAAAGTATTCAAAATTAGTTCCAGAGTATGCTGCAATACCTTACGGATTTTCTGAATTTAATGGAGGGATTATGGCGTATAATTCTTCACAGGCGACTCAAGAATTTTTGATTATGTGGCGTCAATATTTTTACAAGTATTATCAGCAAACAAATGGATGGGATCAGGTTAGCCTTAGGGTATCACTTTGGAATAGCAGTGTTAGGATACATACATTTCCATTTGAATATAATATTAGAGGAAAATCAACAAGAGAAAAAGTTAGAAATCTTAAACATGAATTTGGAGAAGATCATCTAGAGCCAAGAATTTATCATATTCATTATGATAGAGAAGTTCATTTTGGAAAATTTAATTATAAGCTTGAAGATTTAGAAGAATTTGAGGCTAGAATAATTGAACAGTGTATGGATTATTAAGGGGAAAAGATTATGAGTAGAAAAATTTTTATCGATGGCGGCGCTTTAGACGGCTGTTCAATTAAGAAGTTTTTGAGAAATAGGATTGAAAAAGATTGGCACGTTTTTAGCTTTGAGCCAAATCCTTATCTCAAAGAGGATTTAGATAAGGTCGCAAGTCATTTTAGTAACGTAACAATTCATCAAAAAGCAATTAGTACTAAAAATGAAAATTCTGATTTTTATGTTATGTATACACCTGCTTCAATAAAGGTTAGGGGTGATAAAAAGAAGAATGGATCTAGCTCGCTTTTACATGAAAAAATTGAGTGGAAGCAATTTAAAAATGATTATCTTGGCCATGAAAAAGTGACTGTTGAGTGTGTAGATTTTTCCGAATGGTTATCTAACAATATACAACCAGAAGATTATGTTGTTCTAAAAATGGATATCGAAGGATCAGAATATGATGTGTTGGAAAAGTTAATTGAAGAAGGTACATTCGATTTAATTGATGAGCTTTATATGGAATGGCACGATTATAAAGTTAAAATTCCAAGATCTCGTCATGATGAATTATTAAGCAATATACAGAAATATAATCTTAAAAAAATTGATTATAATTGGAACGGTTCAACATGATAGTCACTGCTGGATTAGGTTATATAGCACATAAAAAAGTGCAAGAGCTTAATAGACTCAGAGAAATTAAAAAAAATAATTCTCAATATAGGATAATTGATATTGGAGGAGGAAAAGAAAAACATGTTCTTGATAAGTTTGAATTTATTGATGCAACAATGGACTTTAGGGATGTAATAAGGCCTAATATAAAACATTTTTCAGGAAATATTAATGATCCATTTTTATGGGAAAAAGTTGATGAAGATGTAAAAGAGAACGGAAAATATGATTATTGTATTTGCACACACACGCTTGAAGATATTGCACATCCAGCATACGTTTTAGAAAAAATTAATCAAATTTCTAAAGAAGGAATTTTATCTTTTCCCTCGAAGTATAGGGAATTTAAAAGGTTTGAACTAGACAAATCAATCAGGGGATACAGTCATCATAGATGGATAATCACCTT
>CAZMRQ010000043.1:0-11405 GCA_964568795.1 uncultured Gammaproteobacteria bacterium
CGAAGCTGATCCGCAGCTTTGCGCTGGATGCAATCGAGATCCAGAAAAAGGAGCCCTATCAGCCCAAGGTCACTGATGCGGAGGATCTGCTCCAGAAGACGGCAGCTGCCATGACAACCACCCACCCTGGAATCGGTGGGGGTGAAAATCTTCGGATTCAGAGCAGAGAGGTGGTCGGTGGTGCACTGATTGTCGATCAGAAGGTGGTCCACCTCTCGGTATTCAGAAACGATCAAGAGGAGCGAAGAGAGGAATATCGTCATCATCGTGGGTCCAGAGTTCGTCGTGCCAGCCAACGAGGCTCCTACCATGTCGATAGAACAGAATTAGAAACGACATTGAATGAGGAGTTTCTCGATATTCCCTCATTCCTGCGAGATCCAAGTGATGAGAAGGAGTAACCATGGAATGACCCACTGGATTCGTACCTTTTGGGTGGTGCTATTGCTCTCTGTCACTGTTGCAGAGGCAGCAACCACCACCATCGAAGAGGAGGAAGAGGGGTATCTGCAGATGACCATCCAGCGGGCCCTTGAAACCAATGCACCCGAGCTGCAGCACCAGGTGGGGATGATCTACTTCTACCGAAGGGATCGTGAAAGTCTCAACCTGGCAGAGCAGTGGCTGCGAAAGGCGGTAGATCAGGATTATGCTCCCTCACTCCACCACCTTGCGGTGCTGCTGGTCTCTGCGCAGGATCACTCCTATGCAACCCCAACCCAGGAGAGCCACCGACTGATGGAGAGGGCAGCAGAGCAGGGGTTTGCCCTCTCACAGAACTACATGGGGGGCGCTTATCGGGATGGTTCCCCTAGTGTCGGGATTGAACAGAACATTGAAAAGGCTGTCGAGTGGTATGAGCTGGCAGCACAGCAGGGGAATCGGTTTGGGCTCTACAACCTCGGACTCTTCTATCGGGATGGGATAGGGGTAGAGCAGAATGATGCGGTTGCGGTATTCCTGTTGATGCGGTCAGCTGAGGAGGGGTTGGTTGAGGCAGAGTTTGATCTTGCCATGCTGCTGCGATACTCAGAGGAGGCTCTGATTGAGGGACAACTCCAGATTGCTGCAGAAATCTTTCAAGAACTGGCAGAAGAGGGACACCCCAGGGCACAGTTTCAGTATGGATATGCACTGGCTCATGGGGCAGGGCTGGAGAAGGATGAGCAGTCAGCGGTGGAGTGGTACAAAAAGGCGGTAGAGCGAAAGATCCCCGATGCGATGAACAACCTCTCGGTGATGTATAGCGCTGGAAGAGGGGTCAAGGAGAGCCAGATAGAGGCCTACAACTGGGCAGAGAAGGCAGCAAAATTGGGTCACCTGGATGCGCAGGCCAAGGTGGCAGTCTTTATCATGGCGGGTAATGGAACCCAGCAGAACATGGATAAAGGGCTGGCCTGGATGTTGATGATTGATCAACGGGGACATGAGATGACCCACCAATTCCTCACAAAGAGCTTTGGAGAGGAGTACAAAGAAAAGCTGAACCACCTGCAGGCTGAGAGTGATCTGCTCTATAGGGAGTTTGGGGAGCTGCATGAGTAATGAGCATGTGTAACATTTTGTAATGTATCGTTTTTGTGGTTCTGGGGTGTATACTGATTGAGCAAACAGAAAATTACAGTAGATAAGGAGTGGTATGGGAGCATGCCTATTCTGTAATCTTCCTGATGAGAGGGTTATTGATCAATGTGACCACACGTTAACCATACGTGACGGCTTCCCTCTGTCTGCTGGTCATACCCTGGTGATTCCAAGGCGACACGTTGCCACCTTCTTCGATGCAACTGAAGAGGAGCAGATGGCAATCAATCGGGCCCTTCAGAGAGCGAAGAGGGTACTGGATCAGGAGTTCAATCCCGATGGCTACAACATCGGCATCAACAATGGTGAAGTAGCGGGGCAGGGTTTTTTGGGGTCCGCAGGATTCTGCCAGAGAATTCTGCGTATTTGAGTGGGTAATCAACTGATTTTACTAAGCTATTAGTAGAGATGATAAATAATAATGAGTAAGTTAGAAGAATATAGAAATGATTTCTCTCTGATAGATGGGTGTTTTATGGAGTTTCTTGAATTATGTGGTAGTAGACGTCTCGTGAATGCTGTCAGCGCCAGCTTATCTTCTAATTTATTATTTAATATTGATTTTCCTTATAAGACCTATAAAGAGATGATGTCTGATAACAGGAAAAATAGAATAAATAAGCTTGTTAGGATTCCAAATTTAGGTCGTAAGGCTGTTGATCAATATCTAGATTGTATAGATAGTTTTTTATCTAAAAAAGGAGATGAGTTTCTTGTAAAGAGGAACAAGGTGGCTAGGGTTGATACCAAGGAAGATATTGATTTTTCTCTTATACAAGGGGAATTTATCAATTTTATAGAAAAGAGAGGCAGTGTCAGGCTGAGTAACTGTATTAAGAGTAGTATTAAAAATAACACATTTCCTTTTGACTTTTATTCAGATTATATTAATTATCATACTGATAATGTATTGGTGAAGCTTCTTAAGATTAATAATCTTGGAAAAAAAACCGCATATGAATATATAAATCTTGTGAAAGATTTTATTGATTATAACGCTGGCTTATTAAGATCGCCTGGCCAGGATCATAAATCTATAGAACAGAATGTGGATGATATTTTTGATTTGGATAATTTGTTTTCATTATTGAAAGATAAGGAGAGGTTTGTAATAGAACGCAGGTATGGAATCTTGCCCTCAAAACTGATGACATTAGAAGAGTTGGGAAAAGAGCTTTCTGTTACCAGAGAGAGAGTTCGGCAGATACAGCAACGAGCCATTCAACGTCTGTCTGCAGATAAGGAGATATGGCGCTTATATTTACAAAAACATAATAATGAAGTTATTAATGCAATATTTAAGGACAAGTACGCTGTAAGCTCAATTAACAAGATATCTGGAATATTATTTCTCGCTATTGTAATTTCTGATAAAACTATAAAAAAATATGTCTCTAGACTTTTAGTTGAATTTAAGGGTTATTGGCTGCATCCAAAGTTAGATGCTGTTGATGTAAAGGATACATATAAAGCATTACAGAAATATTTACATGCAAATAAAGTTGATATTGTACCTATATTATTAAGTGAAATATCCACTATTCTTAATAGAAAAATAGTAGATCTGAAGGCATCATTAACGATATTGAAGGATTATTCTCTTTATAAGGGGTATATAGTTGATGGGAGGTTGTTTCCAAGAAAGAAACGTACAGTAAATATTTTATATCTATATGATAATGATACCGTACTATCGCCGTGCACTCTTTGGGATATCAAGAGAGTTTATTGGAGTAAGTTCCTAGACGATAAATGTACTGGACGTGATCTCATTATTTGTATGGAGGAATATCCTGCTCATTTTATCAATCTTCATGGACTTGGGTGGATGAGGTTACATCGTGGCACTCCATATGTACGAAAGAACATAAAAAAACAGAATAATATAAATGTGTCACATGAGCGATTACGAGATCTATACGCTGAGCCTGTTAGTAGTGGTAGTGCAGGATTACCAAATCAGGTTTACAGAATGTTTAAGCAGGAGGGACCAATGAAATTGGGAGATGCTGCGAACAGATTTGCTGAGCTTTATCCACAGTATGCACAATCAAGTATATATCCCATGTTAATAATTTATGCAGTATTCATTAGGATGGCTCCTGGAATAGTTGGAATTCAGTCACATATGAATAATGAATTAGATATAAAACAGGCCAGAGAATACATGCTTGATATAAAACAAATTGATCTTTATATGTTAGCAAAAATATCATCACCACCTCTTATACATTACCCATTATGGGATAGCAGTATGGAACATCAGTGGTGCCAGTGGCTGTTTAATGAAGAAAATCATAAAAAGAGGTTGGGGCAACTTCTAACGTGCGTTGATGTGGAAGCATGGAAGATAGAATCAAGAGAGCAGGAATGGTGGGCAAAGTATAAAAAACAACACGCGATACCCGTAATAGAACCAACTATGCCAAACTTAGATAACCATCTAATTCCAATGGATGCTTTTGTAATTGTGTTGGCTGCAGCAGAGATAAGCGGGATATCTAACTGGATGCAGGCTAATCAAGCATTAGGGTGGCGAGTTGAAACCAGAAGAGTTGCCTCACTATTAGCTATTTTAATTCACATGGGAGCATTTCAATCAGGCAATCAATGGTTTGGGCCTCATGCACTTACAGAAAAAGGTAGAGAGATACTTAATGATCTTCTTTCTGATCGCGTGAAATCTAATGATAACGTACAGAACACATTGATAGAATCTGATATTGAAGATCTAGGTTGGGCCAAGAAATTCACATTTGAAGAATTAATAAATAAAGTGAATATTAAAGATAGACATATAGGAAATGATATTCATCATGAAGATGATGATGCAATAGATTTAGACGACTTTTATAGTGAAATATCAATTCAGAGATTAAACAATATGATTGACAATGAATCTGAGTAATATAGTGAATATTAGAGAAGTAAAAAATACATACAGATCGGGCCGTGATAATCTGGGGGATGATTTTTTTGGGCCTTGTCTTAATGGTTGCAGTGAATATAAAAGAGCGGCAGGATTCTTTTCAAGCTCAGCCTTAGCTAGCTGGGCATCCGGTTTGCCTAGGATTATTACGGATAATGAGATAAAGCTTTGTTTAATCATTTCTCCAGAGCTTTCAGAAAATGATATTCAGGTATTGCGTGATTCTACTGATTCATCACATAAAACAGTATTATCACAGGAGATAATTGACACATATTTGCACCGCGCCATTGATTATAGTGAGTCACAAGAAAGTGAATCTTTGAGGTTGGATTTGTTTGGGTGGTTGTTGAAAAGTGGCAAATTAGAGATAAAATTAGCGGTTATGAACCCAAAATATGGGTCCGGAATTTACCATGAAAAATATGGAATATTCAATTTTCCTAATAGCGACAAAATAGCTTTTATCGGTTCTGCAAATGAGAGTCAGCAGGCATATGAAAGAAATGGAGAACTTATTATGGTTTTCCGAAGTTGGTTTAAAGAAGATGCTTCCCGTATAGATGATTTGGAGCGGGAATTTGATGAGGCGTGGTCAGGTGAAGTTCAGGGGTTGTCACTTTTTTCTCCATCTACTAGTGTAATTGATAGACTTGTAAAAATTACAAAACATTCAGATAACAGCTTATCAAATAACATTATTGCGGAAGATAAACAGTTAAGGCCGGCACCTTGGGACCATCAGCGGCAAGCAATAGATATTTTTCTTGAGAAAGAAAAAGGTGTTCTAGAGATGGCGACAGGAACGGGTAAGACAAGAACAGCCCTTGAGATCATAATATATTTGCTTTCTTCAGGAGGCATCAATTCATTCATTGTTGTTACAAAAGGTAATGACCTTCTTCATCAATGGTATCTTGAGTTGTTGCAGTGGAGAACTACTGATCATTTATGGAAGAGGGTGTATAGGCATTATAAGGACAACAAAGAAAAGGAAAGTTATGTGCTCCAGCCATCAGAAAGCTGTCTTGTTGTGTCGCGGAGTAATCTTGGCGCGGTTCTTGCTGGGTTGGACCGAAATCAAAAACAAAATCTGTTAATAATTCATGACGAAGTTCATGGGTTGGGATCTCCTTCAAATATTTTTGCGCTTAAAGATAAACATATTGGAGTACGCTATATCTTGGGGTTAAGTGCAACTCCAGAACGAGTTTATGATGAAGATGGGACACTTTTTATAGAAACTGAAATTGGAGAAGTTATTTATCAGTTTGATCTTGCAGATGCTATAACGGCAGGAATTTTATGTGGTTTCAATTATATACCTATATCATATGAGCTTAGTGATAATGATAAAGAAAGACTGAAGAATGTATGGGCTAGAAAAGCAGCAAAAGCAAAAACATCCAAACCGATGACTATGACGGAAGTTTGGATTGAGCTTTCAAAAGTTTATAAAACAGCTGAAATGAAGCCGGATGCCTTTGAGGAATATTTAGCATCTAATCCAGATATACTCCAAAATACAATTATTTTTGTGGAAACAATGGGGTATGGAGAGCGTATCTTGCCTTCAATACATAGGAGAACACTAAAATATAAGACGTACTATGCAGATGATGAAGAACACTACTTACAGAGTTTTGCTGAAGGCAAACTGGATTGTCTGGTGACATGCCATAAATTATCAGAAGGCATTGACATCCCACACCTGCAAAATGTGGTACTGTTTTCTTCTGCAAGGGCGCGTCTTGAGACAGTTCAACGTATTGGAAGATGTTTGAGAATAGATAAAAATAATCCAGGAAAAGTTGCAAATGTTGTTGATTTTGTTGTGGATACGAGTGAAGAAGATGATGGTAGCAAAGTGAATGCTGATAGCGAGCGAGCACAGTGGCTATCTGAGTTATCAAAAGTTAGGGGTGATAATTGATGGCAATTGATGAAGAAATCATTAATAAAATACGTGAGGTTACATCAGACATAAAGCAGCCGGAAGCAGTTTCACGTCGTCTAATTGCTTGGCTGGAAGATGAATCAAAAAGAGATCTTCCATATGCTGATCGTGTTGAACATCTTATGAATCTTAGAGATGCAGTAGAGATTGGCGAGGATGAAATGTATGGAACTTAGGATTCAAGGCTGGAATAGTTCAGGATTAACTTGCCCAGACCTGAAAGTCTCGTTGATTGATGGAAAACATAAAAACGGTGTAGTTAGCATTATTCAGATGCCAAATGGGACAGGGAAGACAACCACATTGGACTTATTACGTGCATCGCTAACAGGGAATGCTACAGGCTGGCAGTCTTCTAAGGTAGTGCGATTTCGATCACAAAATAAACCAGATGAAGGTTATTTTCGAGTAGATCTATCAGTAGATGGAAAGCCTTTGGTTTTTGAGATGAATTTTGATTTCACAGCAGGCCAGGTTTCCTATGTAACAACTAGCCCTGATGTTGGTGGTAGGAGAGATGGGTGGGAGCCACCGCGTGATATACGTCGTTTCTTACATGCACAATTTGTTGACTTAATAGTGTTTGATGGTGAGTTTGCTGAGAACCTATTAGACCCTGCAAAAACAAATGCAGAGCATGCCGTTGATGCTATGAGTCAGCTTTATTTATTGGATAGAGCGAGTGATTTCTCAGAAGATGAGAAGAAGCGTATTGTTTTAGCAGCCGGTGTTACTGGCAGTGCCCAAGCTCTCAGACAAACAGAGAGAAGGCTTGCTCAGTTTAATAGTAGAATTATAAAAATAGAAAAAACAAAAGAGAAAATTAAAAACGAGTTACAAACAGAGAAAGGTAAAGAAAATAAATTAAAAACCAAATTTGACGATTTGGTTGCAAAGCAGGAAGGTGCAGATAATCAATTATCTTCTGCTAATAGGGCTGTAGATAAGGCAAGAACTAATATGACTCGTGCTTCAGATCATACTTTTTCTGCAATACGTGTTCCATCATTGTTGTCTGAAGATTTTGCTAACAGTTTAAGAGAGCTAAATGAGGGGTTAGAATCAATTCAACTTCCATCATCATCATCAAAGCAATTTTTTATAGAGCTGGCTGATAGCCAAACATGTGTATGTGATCGGCCAATAACTCCTGATATTAAAGAAACTATCCTCGCAAAATCAAAATCATATCTTGGGCAAGAGCATGCTGGAGTTATTAACTCGATAAGAACACAAATTCAGAGTGTTGTACTGGATAGTCATGATAAGACGGCTCAGCATTATGGTGATATTCTAACTAATGCGATTAATGAGTTAGGTGATGCAAAAACTGACTTGGGAGAGCTTGAGGCGGGCTTTGCATCGCCAGGTGGAGAACTTGCTAAAATACGTGATCAGTGGTCACAGATATCTAAAGAGAATAAAGAACGTAAGGATATGTTGGATGAAATTAATAGAGCACCTAGATCGGATGATGATCACAGGTCTTTATGTTTAGCTGCATTAAAAAGACAAAAATTAGCATTAGATAGAAAATTAGAAAAATTAACTGATACGGTTAATGTAGGTGAAAGAACTAGAGTTATACAATATATTCTTTCAAGGTCTAAGAGTGAATCTAGAGATGTAATAAAAGAAAGATTGATTGGTACAGCTAATGAGAGCTTAACAAGAATACTTGGTCAGTCACCTGCGACTATTGAAAGCATTAATGAGAGTGTTAAATTAAAAAATCAAGATAGGGGGAGCCCTGGGCAAGAGCTTGCGATCGGTTACGTTTTTATAGGAAACTTATTGAATCAAGGAACACACAGTTTACCATTGGTTGTGGATAGTCCTGCCAATCCTATTGATCTCACTGTCCGCAGAGAAATTTCAAAAATTCTCCCTAGCTTATGTGATCAGTTTGTAACATTTGTTACCTCTTCAGAGAAAGGAGTTTTTACTAACGGTTTGGCTGAAAATGCTAATGATGTGCAGTTTATGACTATTTTTAGAAAATTAAAAGCAACAGATAGACATCTAACAAATCTTCCCCCGAGAGGAGTGATAGAAAGTGAAGACTATATGCTGATTGAAAATAGAGATTTTTTTAATTCGTTTGATATAGAAGAACAGTAGGGGAAAAGTGCAATGTTTAGAATAAGAAGAGATGCTGATCAGTGGTTTAGGAAGATTGATGGTAAATCTCCAATTAAGACGAAGTTTGACTTGTTTTATTTGTGTTTGATGTTAGGTCTTAAGAATGAATTATTAGATAGCGTGATAGATGGTGTTGATGTATACCATAAGTTTCCGCAAGAGTTTGAGGGTGGGAGGATGTTGATTCTTGCTTTGTTGGTTACAACTGAGATGAAAAGGGAGGGGATAGTTTTTGAAGATCGAAAATCTGTTCAAGAATTAATTGCCCGTTATGTTGCAACAGACTCCTCCTCTAATTTGTCTGCGGAAGGGTTTAGAAAAGTAAATGGTTATGCTAGTGGTGGTTTTGATAAATTGTCTGGAATATTTGAGGATCCGCCAGAGGATGTTAATGCCTTTGTTGCTAGATATTGTAGATTGTTTAGTAACTAAAATTGGTTTGAAGAATTAAGTTTAGAGATTATATGCCATATAAGGTAAGTGAAGGCGGTATTGAATCAGGTGAAAGAAAATGCGCGTATTTTAGTAAATGAAGTTGATCTAATGCAAGATACTTCCAGTATTATATTTTAATTATGTTGTATTCATAGGTTGGTGCACATGCCAAAGCAAGAAGAATTAAACTGGCTCGTTAGAGAGATTGATTATATAGTTAATGATCGCAACTTGCCTGAGAGTAAAGCGTTTGAATCATGGTGTTTGATGTTTTCTCATGAAATAACGCTTGATGACTCATTGGTTTATACTGACACGGTTAGTATTGGAGATCGGGGGATCGATGGATGGTATCATAGTCAGCAAGATAGTGACTTCTTTTTGTGGCAATGTAAGTGGGATGAATCCAGAGACTTGCAGCATAAGTATGGTGTAACTCCAGTGCAAGAAGTTATTACAGGTTTTGAGGCTTTACTTAATTCTGATGCTTTATCAGAAAAACTTTTAGAAATATCTATCAGATTAAAAGAATCGATTCTTCATGGTGATAATATAATATTATGCGCCGCAATTCCTACTGTTTTTAACTCTACTGTTGATACTAGATTTGCCGAGCTTTCCGCTCAGGCCAACAATATGTTACTTCAGTATTGTTCCCGGAATGGGATCGATTATGGGCTAGAAAACGATGGTCTTCAAGTGTCTGGTGTGAGGATAGAGTTATATGATATAGACAAATTCTATGGCTACCATGAGGATAGGCATCCATCGAATCAAACTCTATCTGGAGTTAGTGTAAAACTAAAAATGCAGTCTTCATCGTTCCTTGATATAGGTGATATTCTACCTAATGGTTGGAAAGCGGTAATTGTAACGCTAAATGGAAAGAGTATAGGTGAGATAGCAGCCATTCACAAAGAAAAGCTTTGTTCATTAAATGTACGGTTTGCGCTAAACCCCACAAAAAGAATAAGGGAAATACATAATACAATAGTGGATCATGATATGTCTATGTATTTCTGGTTATATAATAATGGAATTACTATACTGTGTGATGGGTATGAGTGTGAAAATGATCAAATAGAGATTATAAATCCGCAGGTTGTTAATGGTTGCCAGACTGTTAGTTCTTTTAGGAATAAAAGGAAATATGTAGATGATAAGTCGTGTGTGTTGGCGAGAATAATCATTCCGCCAGGTGATGATGAAGGTGAGGAACAGGCAGCATTAATTGCAAAAAACACAAATAATCAGTCCCCCGTTAAAACACAGGATCTAAGGAGTAATGATCCTGTTCAGATGAAGATCCATGTAAAATTTGATTCGCTTGAACTGCCTTGGTTTTATGAAAGAAAAAGAGGTGAATGGAAAACAATTAAAGATAATAGAGGTATGGATAGATATAGAAATGATAATGGCTCATATCGCAAGTTCACTAATGAGGAGGTCGCTCAATCTTATTGGTCTATCGATGACCCAGTGTCAGCTATACGCAATAAGGGAAAAATTTGGGATGATGATGAGACATATAAAAAGATATTTGATGCAAGACGTTCTGCAGAAGTATATTTATTGCCATGCATTCTAATGCAATTCTTTAATGATTTTTGGAGTGCTTCTGAGGACTCTGGAGTCAGAGTAATAGCAGGAAATTTATCAGATGATGAAATTATAGATGAAAATAAAATACAAAGGTTAATGCGTGCAAAGGGATTGTTATGCTCTCATAGTGTAGCCTTGACCGTTAGAGTGTTAACGCAAGAGGGTAGACTTACAGCTGAACTTGCAAAAAAAGGTATTGGTATATTTTTAGATCATCCTGAGGATTTTATTACTAATAATAAAAGTGGGGGGTTTTTGTATCAGCTTTGTTTAGATGTGGATGCATTGATTGATAATGTCGATGCAGCAGAAGATGGGCAAACTATAAAGAATTTTCTTGAAAAGAAGCAGAGTGGAGCGCTTGAATTTTTGTGGAAATCAATGGTTAAAGCAGGGAGATCAAAGCATCAAGCAAAATGGAAGGAAGAGCTACAAAAAGAATTGTTGTCTATTCTAGATCATGGTTAGGTTGAGAGTTCTTCAAGAGGTTTGTTATTCCATATAAAGAAGATGAATTCAGAAATGAAATTCCACGATTTAAGTGTATCCTTAAAAAAGAAAGCTCATTCTCAATAATGTCTATTCGATCATGATATGCTCGTTCTCTTAATAGAGAAATATATAGCTCTTCTTTTCCACCACTAAATGTCTTCCATGTCATTTCGAGAGAGCTGTCTGAGGCTAGCTCTTCATGGGGAGGAATGCTCTTCTCGGCCAATGATAAGCAAAGTGCCCATCGGCATAAGACATTCCAGT
>CAZMRQ010000044.1:0-2131 GCA_964568795.1 uncultured Gammaproteobacteria bacterium
GTTTTTCCATCATCACTTTCTGTAACGCCTCATCAAGTTCATGAATTTCATGCGGCTTAACAAGTATACCCCTAAAACCGTATTTTTTGTAGTTAGACAATATCGGATCATTTGCATAACCACTCATCACAATGGCTATAACCTCTGGATCAATTTCAAGCAACCTCTCAATAACCTCCTTACCACCCATTCCGCCGGATATAGTCAAATCTACTATGACTGCATTAAAAGGTTTGTCTGATCCCATAGCTCTTTTATATAACCCTATCGCTTCCGGACCCTCTTCGACAGCTTCAACCTCATAGTTTAAATACTTTAGATGCTTGCCCAATGCAGCTCGTATCACATATTCATCATCCATTAACAGAACTTTTCCTTTGCTTACGTGCGGTTTCTCTTCATTTTTTTTGTCAACAGGCATGGTACTGGCCCTTTTCACTTCACTCTGAACCGATATTTCCTGCATCTCTTTACTGGAGGCTGGTAAATATATCCGGAATATTGTGCCGACCCCTATTTCTGATTCTACCGTAATATGCCCATCGTGCTTCTTGATGATAGAAAATGTGGTTGCAAGACCCAGACCATTACCCTTTTGTTTGGTAGTGAAGTAGGGATCAAAAATCTTTTGCAGATGTTCTTGTGGTACTCCTATTCCGTGATCTTTAACTGTTACTTTTACATATCTTCCTTTCTGCAACGGTAACAAATCTCTGCCTACAATGTCTGTATTTTCAATATATACCTTGAGAACACCACCCTCCGGCATTGCCTGAACAGCATTTATAACAAGATTACTGAAAACCTGATTCAACTGTCCTTTATCAGCATCTACCCACTGGAGAGTGGCTGATATATCAATATCACATTTGACATTTGAACCACTCAAAGCAAGTCTGAACGAATCTCTAACTAGTTCAGAGATGCAAAGAGTATTCTTAACAGGTGCTCCATCTTTTGAGAAAGTGAGTAGTTGTTGAGTCAAACCGCTTGACTGGAGAACCGTTTTCCTGGCTTCTTCTAAATATTTTTTAATCCTGTTATCTGTATTTGCATACAATTCCGCCAGGCTGATATAGCCCAGAATTGCCTGTAAACTATTGTTGAAATCATGAGCAATACCACCAGCAAGGATTCCCACAGATTCAAGTTTCTGTATCTTTATAAGTTCTTTTTCCATTTTTAATCGGTCGGTGATATCTTGTGCGATACCCTCTACTGCAATAACCATATTATTGTCATCAAAGACGGGAGTTTCCTGAACCTGTAACATTCGAATAGTACCATCGTTATGATAGATTTCTACTTCGTATGGAGGTTGCTTAATACCTTGTATGCTGAGTTCAGTATGCTTTATTACATCTTTGTTAATTTGATTATCAGTCAGGAATTCTGAATAGTGAGTTTGAAACTCTTCTGCAGAATATCCAAGTATGTTTATAAGTGATGGGCTGATGTATGTGAATACACCTTCAATATCGTGAACGTAGAAGTAATAATTGTCCCGAAGATTCTCAATCAACCTTCGATGCTTCTCCTCTGACTTCTGCAGCTTATCTTCTGCCTGCATACGCTCGGTGATATCAAAAAGCGCTCCGTCCAGAAACTGAAGATTACCGTCTTCAGCATAAACTCCCTGGCCTCTTTCAAATATCCATTTAATACTGCCATCGACAGTGGTTATCCTGTATTCAATAGAAAAGAAGCTTTTTCTCTTTACTGCCTTGTGCACAACACTACTGACCATTTCTCGATCGTCAGGATGGATGATACTATCGAAAGTGCGGACACGATTGGCTATAAAGTCAGTTGCAGGGTATCCTGAAACAACTTCAATCATATCGCTTATATAGTGCATAGTCCAATCATGGTCCATTTCACACCGGTATACAATACCGGGAATGTTCTCTACAAGTGTTCTGAACCGTAACTCACTTTCTCGCAGAGAGGCTGTTACATTGTGGTTACGCAGGACTTCGCTGCTTAAAGAAACAAAAATCAAACCTAGCTCCAAATCCTGCTTTGTAAAGGGTGGCCATATCTTGTTGTGAAGTGTAATAATTCCTACGATCTCTTCCTCTTCACTTATCAGGGGAAAGACCATGAGCGAACAGTCTTTGTAACCTTCCCA
>CAZMRQ010000044.1:2231-11055 GCA_964568795.1 uncultured Gammaproteobacteria bacterium
AGCTTATTCAATTCATTCTGACTACAACAAGAAGTAACTGCCTTTGCTGACTTAACCATCATTCGCAACCTGGCTCTCACTTCCGCCAATTCTGTCAATTCCAGGTTTTGCTTTTTAAGATCTTCTTCGTCATCAATGATCAGGATCCGACTCTCTTCACTGTTTTTAGACTGACTATTGTTTTTATCTTTCTTGATTTCTTTCTCACTTATCATGTGTCCGAAGTTAATAAATATTTTTTCAACTTATTAATATTCTCTCTAAACTCACTAAAAGAAGCTGGTTTTGTTATAAAACCATTTGCGCCATTTTCATACACTTCTGAAATAGTTTCAGTATCGGAAGTGTTTGAATAAATTATCACCGGTATCAATCTATACCTTCTGTCACTCTTTAAATATCTTAGTATTGCTACACAATTAATTTCCGGCATGTTAAGATCGAGTATAATCAGGTCAATCGGTAACTCTATTTCAGCATTGATGCCAGTATCTGACTGTTGAAAATGATCCCTTAATTCCCAGCCGTTTTTCTTTATAGTGATTTCCATTCTAGTATCTATCACCTTGAGCTCTTCGATAAGCAACTCTATGTGGTCTGGATCGTTTTCAGCAATTAAAACCTTCTTTTTTTTCATATCAAACTTTTCTCATTTATCTGGCAGTGAGTAAACATTTTGCAGTATTGTTTTAATACTATTATTTACTCTAATTATGTTGATCATTATCCTGAAGTGTGTCGAGTATATATTGACTCTCTTCCACTTCACGTTTCAGCTGATCAGTAACAAACCTACTGTAAACAACTATGTCACTCATAACCTTCACCTCAGATGTACCATTAGCCAACTTCTCGGCAGCACTTAGAAGTCGCGTGGAAATTGAACTGCATAATGCTGTAAGCCTTTCCAGATTACCAACCTCAACAAGGAGCATACCTTTGTGAACTTCTCCCTTTGTACCTGGGTTATTAATTGAGCTCATAATTTTATCAACAGCTTTTTGAGTGACCTTACCACGGGCCGCCACACTCTCCCCCGCATCTCTTAGTTCCTGTATATAGCCTTCATTGAATTGTTCTTTTTCTGTTTTTTTCTTGTCAGACATAATTAAACCTTCTATTTAACACCAGCAAATTATTATTCTTTCTTAATCCACATAAAATTAGTTACAAATTTGAAGTCCACATTGAAATCTTGTCTACTTATGCATAGACACTGAAATACTGTCACGAAGATTGGTATTTTCTTCACGGACTAATACATGTTTTACTGTATCTAATAACTCCTTGATCTCAAATGGTTTAAACAAAGTACAATGTACACCTAAGATTTTAGCCGTTTTAAGTACAACTTCTGCCTTGAGATTTCTGGCACCCCCTGAAATCGCAATGACATTTGTTTCCGGGAAATATTGTCGAAGCTCCACAATTATCTCGATACCCTCCTTCTCGGGCATCACAATATCTGTGACTACTAAATCGAAAGGTTCTTCCCGGATGAGTTCCATCCCAACCTTACCATTGGATGCACCCACAACTTGATATCCTTCGTGTTCTAAACTCTCCACAAGCACTGTTCGTATCTGTTCTTCATCATCTATAACTAAAATCCTTGCCATGCTTATGCCTCCTCTCCCTTCTATCTCATGATCTCCAACACTTCAATTAACTTATCACTTCTCTTATTACTTTTTTCAGTTCATCATTTTTAAATGGTTTGCGAATAACCGCCCTTATGCCATACTTCCTGAAATTATTCATAATATGATCACTGATACTGCCACTGGACAAAATTATTTTTATTCCTGGGTCAATTTCAAGCAGCCTCGTTATAGTCTCCTCTCCTCCCATACCGTTAGCCACTATTAAATCCACTATTACGACATCAAAGGCTTTGTTTATCTCTATTGCGCGCTTGAATAACTCTATTGCCTCGTTGCCATTTCCGGCAGTCTCTATTTCATAATGAATACGATTCAGCATTTTAATGAATATATGTCTCATCTCCGCTTCATCATCCATCACCAGAATTTTACCGTTATTCATAAATCATTTTTCCTCTGTATCAATTATTGCTACAATATTTCTCAAAATAAATCATTCAGTCACCAGCTATCTGCTGTTAATTACTTCATTTATACATTTTTCTAACTCGGTAAAATCAAAAGGCTTTTCGATAATAAATCCTACCCTCATTTCATCTCTCTCTTTATTACTTATAAGTTCATCCTGATACGTCATTAAGCCTGTTTTTGTGCTCTTTCCTAATTCTTTAAGTAACTTTACTACATCTTCTCCTCTTAACGTGGGCATGAAATAGTCACATAATACAAGGTCGAACTCATCAGTCTTTAACAGTTCTTTAGCTTCTGCACCTCCGTTGGCACACTTAACATCGAACCCTTTCATATGGAGAAAACTTTTCAAAATCTTACATATTTTTACTTCACCATCTATCACCAGAATCTTGCCGTTATTCATAAACTTTTTTTCCTCTGTATATATTATTGCTTCTGTATTTTTTAATAACACAATCTTGATTACACAGTAGAATCAGGCTGGCTAAACTTCGTTTTTAGCAATGCAAGCTCATCTTCAAGATACAATTTTTCGGCTTGCAACTCATTTATCTTCCTTTCCTCAGAAGATTCTACAGTACTACTCCCGGGTACTTCATTCGGTTGCACACCGACTACAAATGATCCTTTATCATATGAAAACTTTGTCATAATCCATGAAAACTGTGCCTGTGATTCAATAGACAAGCCACTCTCTCCACCTGAAGGTGAAGCAACAGTCAGCTTCTTTCCTGCTATCACCCAGGGAGTAAGAAGATGAAGGTCGCCCATTGTACTTTCAAGTTTGACTTTAGCACTGCCGGCTATCATATTAACCATTTCACCCATACCGTCTTTTACATCTTCATCTACATTAGTTGCGTCGATACCAAGCATGGCACCTGCAAGATGGCATGCTGTTGCACCATAAGCAAATATTGCAATCTTACCCATATATTTTTCTCCGAAGAAATGAAGAGAAGAGATCAAATCGGTGGAAACTTTATTTTCGTCCTCTACAAAAGATTCATCGGCTTTTACGTCTAACATTAACATTGAAGAAAAAACTTCTTTCGTTGATTCCTTAATTGAATTTACTATATCGGTTTCCAAATCTTTTATATCCAATACCGCATACCCCCTTAACTAGATAAGCTACAAAAAACGTATATCTTAATTTTCTTAATAATCCTTATTTTCATAATGACTCTGCTCACCATGCCACTCGACGTTATGCAGTTACTATATATCAAAACAAGTGCCAGTATAATTTTGACTCTGAATTTCTTGAGTTCACTTGGATATAAAAACTAAATAATGCGGCAAAACGTGATGGAAATTATGGAGGCTTTTATAAATGCAGAAGAAAATTGCTACGAAAACAGAGAGACACGAAATGTTTGATGACAACTGGAAGTACCACTACTTCAATGCTTTAGATAATTGTGATGATGTTTGAATACGGGGGATGGATTAAATAAAAATGGAAAGTAGTAGCAATCAAGTTAAGACATTAAATCGGTTCAGCGTGGAGCACAAACGGGTTATAAAAAATATTTTTTAATGCCTAAGTTCTATCGTTATTCATAGTTATGAAAGACGGCAAAACGTGCAAATGCACACAAGTGTGCATTGCGCAATAGTGTGCATTTGCACACTATTTATTTTGTTGAGTTCTCTGTAATATCATACTCTTCAATTTTCATATAGATAGTTCTTCGGCCAATTCCCAGCAGCCGTGCAGCCTTGGCCTTGTTCCAACCTGTTTCTTTCAACGCAAGAACAATTGAATGCCGATCATATGATTTTCTCTTTTCTAAGGGCCTGGCGTCAGATGTAAGCTGGTTTTGGAAATCAGATGGCAGGCTGTCTACAGTGATGATAGACTTATCACAAAGAACAAATGCGCTTTCCAGAGCATGCCGGAACTCCCTGACATTACCCGGCCATTTATATTCCATAAATATCTTTTGAACATCTGCAGATATAGACTTAATATTCCTATTGAATGTTTTGCTGAACTTTTCCAGAAAATGGTCTACAAGGAGAGGAATATCTTCACGTCTTTCCCTCAGCGGTGGAATAATTAGTTCCACAACTTTCAGCCTGTGAAACAGGTCTTCACGAAATTTTCCCTGCCTCACCTTTTTGCGAAGGTCCTGATTTGTTGCCGCAACGATCCTAACATTTACTCTAACAGGTGTTGAATCACCAACTCGCTCAAACTCCTGATCCTGAAGCACCCTTAATAAACGTAGTTGCATAGTATTTGATATATCCCCTATCTCATCTAGAAAAATTGTTCCACCATCGGCTTTCTGAAATCTTCCGATTCTATCACTGACAGCTCCCGTAAATGCACCCTTAACGTGACCAAAGAGTTCACTTTCCAGTAAATTGTCAGACAAAGCAGTACAATTTACTACAACAAAAGGTTTTTTAGTACTTCTTTTATGATAATGCAGTGCTTCAGCTACCAACCCTTTTCCTGTACCGCTTTCACCTGTAATCAATACTGTAGTTTGAATCTCAGCCATGGTCTCAATAAATGTATAGATCTTTTGTATTTTCTCACTCCTACCTATTATATTATGTAGTTGTTGGCGTTCACGCAAGTCACTCTCCAGTTCGACGAGTTTAGTTTCATCTCTGGCAACCAGAACACAGCCATAGAATTTTTCCTGATGATCAAAAAGGGGATATGTAGCGACACTGACAACTTTTTTTGGCCTACCCTGATTGCCGCATTCAAAACGGTTTGCTTCAACTGGACGTTTTGTATCGATAGTCTCTTTAGCAGCATCAAGGCATTTTCCACTACAACCATTCAGAAAAGATTCATACTCTTTTCCTCTTGCATCATCTGGAAACCCGAATATTTCTTCGGCTGCCTTATTAAGTTCAAGTATCACCAGATCCTTATCCACCATAATGATTGCTTCCTTCGTACTCTTAAACATTGCATCAAGGTTTGATCGATATCTTATATTTTCATCAACCAGTATCTTGTGTTGCAACGCTTTCTCGACCGTACGTAAAAGTGTTTCATTCTCTACCGGCTTGGGCAAGTAGTCATATGCACCCAGACGAACGGCATCTGAAGCTGTATCTATATTGGGGTTTCCAGTGATAAAGATCACAGGACATGTTAACTTCATTTTCTTAACTTCACGTAAGATATCGACTCCCGTGTCAGCGCCCAGGACAATATCAGTAATTATTAAATCATAATCTTTATGGCCTATCCCGGCCTTAGCCTCATTGATATCATTAACAGTATCAACATCGTATCCTTCTCCTGAAAGAAATTTCTTCAACATAAACGTAATAATCTGTTCATCGTCAATTATGAGGATTTTTTGTTTAATGTTTTTATTGTTGTTCATTTTTATCTGTTGTCTTTTGATTCATATGAGTTGCCACCGGAAGAGTGACTATAAACTTTGTATATTCTCCTTCAACACTGTCTATTTCGATATTACCATCATGGTCCCTGACAATCTTATTGCAGATGCTTAAGCCAAGACCTGTTCCCTTGCCCCTGGGCTTAGTTGTAAAAAACGGATTCAAGATCTTGTCTACCTTATCAGGCGCTATCCCCATACCTCTATCATAAAATATAATTTGACTATACTGACAACCATCGATCATCTTTTCCCTGCCTATGATCTCAAGAATCTTGTTTTCGTGCGAATCTGGATATTTTTCATTCAGGGCATACCTTGCATTATTAATAAGATTCAAAAAGACCTGTTGTATCTTTTGCGGAAAAGCAAGGATTTGATGAAGGTCTTTGGGAGCTTCTATCTTTAGATCAATACCCTCTTTTCGTATTATTACACCGGTTATAGTAAGAGTATCAGATATAATTTCATGGATATTACATAAACTCTTATTATCTCCAGTATCTCTAACGAATGAAAGAAGGCATTTCGTCACATTAGCAATACGTTCAGATTCTTTTAATATCATTTTCACGATATCATAATCTTTGATTTTACTATCTCTGGATTCTATAAGTAATGATTGGGCACACATGGTAATGCCATAAATCGGATTGTTTACTTCATGTGCAACACTTGCTGCGAGTTCACCCACAGCCGCCAGCTGGCATGATCTCATTGATTCTTCCTGTAACGTCATCTCCTTCGTTATATCGTTGTATATCTCTATTACATTATTAACTTTCCCATCTTCATCTTTTACAGGAAAGGCCTTTAAATTAAAAAACCTACCATCAGATGTTGAGAATTGAGTGCTACCTGATTTTCCTTCTTGAAAACATTTTGTTACTGGAGGGCAATCTTCACAAGGACCAGTTCTATTAAACTGCAATTTATAACAATATTGACCCTCAAGGGAGGACATTTCCATTCCGGACAAAAGTGCGGCGCTGCGATTTGCCCATAAAATTTTCAAATCAGGGGAAACCTGGATTATCGGCTCATCAATAGCATCAAGAAGGGTATGAAACTCCTGTGACAACTTTCGGTATTTGGTTTCACTCTCTCGAAGTGCTTCCATTGCAGCAGTCTTTTCAGACCCCAGCTGAATCTTTTCGAAACACCTGTCTAAAGTTGCTAACAGGTCCGGTGTCTTAAAAGGCTTTTGCAGGTAGTCGTAGGCGCCCTCCTTTAGTGCCTGAATAGACGTATCTACATCAGCATATGCAGTCATAGAGACACAGACTATTTTAGGATTTACAGATTTGAACTTAGGAATTAAACTAATACCATTAGAGCGGCCCAGTCGGATATCTATAAGGGCAAGGTGTGCATCAAAATCAGGAATTTTTTCACAGGCATCTTTTGCACCATATGCAGCTTCCGCCACGTAACCATTCAACCCCAGGAGACTAAGCAGGCTCTCTGCAAAATCACGATTGTCATCCACTACCAGGATACGTTTTTCAAAAGTCTCATTATGTGAATGGAGATCTTTTCTGTTTTTCATGCGTATCACCTTTCACTAGCCTGTTATATTCTTTAATGCATCTAGTAATATCTTCGGATCAAATGGCTTGGTCAGGATACCCGTTAACGATAACATTCGTAATGTATCAAGTTCACCAGCTTCCTCTTTTGCATAGGCTGTAACGATAATGATGGGTACAGTATTCCCCGATTTTTTCAATTCAGCACACACCTCTAACCCACTCAACAATGGCATGTGGAGATCAAGCAATAATATATCAATACCACCTGATTTGAGCCGTTCTACCGCTTCTTTACCGTTGCTGGCAACATAAACAGTGTAATCCTTCTCTTCCAGTATGTCAATAATGGTGTTCACAAAAGCAGGGTCATCATCAGCAATAAGAATGCCATGTGATTTGATCTTATCGAGCATCTTAAACATAAGTTCCATGTTAAACGGTTTATGCAATACACCCCAGGCGCCGTTTTCAACAGCCTCATCTAATAGCTGACGAACGCTGTATCCTGTCATCATCACAACTTTCGATTCCGGCTTGAACTTGCGAATTTCCAGAAAACTTTCAACTCCATTCTTACCAGGCAGCTTTACATCCATAAAAGTAATGTCGAACTCCTGGTCCTTAAATGTATTGATCGCTTCCTCGCCGCTGCCTGCAAGTTTTACCTCGCAGTTGTTCCCCTCCAGTAAAAGTGCCAGGCTCTCTGCAAAATCTACATCATCATCCACGATAAACACGCTAATAGGTTTACTCATCCCTTTTCCTCCAATTTATATATCGGTAAAGATAATGAAACGACAGTACCTTGATCTACCTCACTCTGAATCTTAACGACACCGCGATGTTCCTCCATTATGTTTTTAACAATTGGAACACCCAGCCCAACACCAAAACTCTTAGTACTGAACAGAGGCTCAAATATCTTTTCTCTTATCTCATCAGAAATACCGGGACCTGTGTCTGTAAAACGCAACTCCAGACACTCCCCGGCCTTAATGGATTCAACCGTCAGTCTATTTCTTCCCGGGTTCCCTTCCAGCAACGCCTGAACTGCATTGGAAACAACATTCTCTACAGCACGACGCATATATTCACGATCTATCGCAAGTGTAATGCCGGAACGCAATTCCCGCACACATTCAATCTCTTTTGGAAGCTCCTGTTCATCCAATACTCCATTCAGCCAACTATCAATTCCTGTACTTTCAAGCTTCAATTCTCGTTTGCGAGAGTAATCCAACAGTTCGTTTATGATTCTGTTACAACGTGTGATGTTTCTTTCAGCAAGTTTCAAAGCGCGATCGACCAAACCCATTTCGTTTTTGTCAATAGCATCACCAAGTGAATATACTGAGTTACGTATTGTACCCAGTGGATTACGAATTTCGTGGCTGACCGTAGCAATTAATTGCCCTAAAGCTGCCATGCGTTCCTTCCGAACCAGTTCTACATGAACCCTCTCAAGTTCTAGCGTCCGTTCCTTAACCAGTTTCTCAAGGTGCTTACGGTAGTTCTCCAGTTCTATTTCTGCATGCTTACGTTCTGTTATATCCCTCCACACGACATGTAGAAAATTTCCTTCTCTAAATGGAATGGATGTCAGCAGAACTTCCACAGGAAATACTTCACCATTTTTCCGTTGATGGTCCCATTCAAATCGATTACTGCCATGATCAAAGGCCAGCGCCATCATTTGATTTGCCTTTTCAAAAGAATCTTGTCCATCAGGTTGTAAGGGTGGTGAAAGTTGGGAAGGGTGAGTATTTAATAACTCCTCTTTATTCTTATATCCAAGCATTTTTACTGTCGCCGAATTACAGTCGACAAAGTT
>CAZMRQ010000045.1:0-9535 GCA_964568795.1 uncultured Gammaproteobacteria bacterium
TCAGGGCGCTGTGCACGCTTCGCCATCTCCAGATCCCGTTTCCATTCACTAGCTTCACTCCCTCGATAAACAAGATCAACTGCTTTATTTATTGACTCTTTATTCATAAACCACTATCTTTTTTACTATAATAACATAAAATACTCTAAAATTCAATGGATTGACCCTAATCAAGGCATGAGCTTTAACTTCGCGGAATGGACTATCACTGACATACATAGCGGCCTTTTAAAAATCAACTCAATAGTCCCTTTTTATAATCTTTGGCATTGTTGTATTTTTATGCTACCGTATCAAAAAGGATGATTTCTATGGAGTATTTAACTTTTACCGCTCACCAATGGGTAGAGAATGCTCTATTTATGAGCCTCATCATAAGCTTTTCTCTGTCCGCTTTATGCTTTGCCTCTGCAAGCAACATCACTCTTTTCCGTTTTGCCCGACAGATACTCGGGTTTATCCTGCTCATCAATAGTGCTTACTACTACCATGCTCATCAACAATGGCTGAGTTCATTCGTACACCACTCATCTGGCTATTTACACATTGGTCTTCCTCTCAATCTATCTTTATATGATATGAAGTGGGTTGTTCTCTTGCCTCTCATTGGCCTGACCACTCTGCTATGCCAACAACGAATGTCTTGCCCCTCACGGGTTATAGCCACATTGCTGCTTGGCGTAGCTGCTCCTAGTATCATGCTTCTCCCTATACCCACAATCATAAGCTTGGCCCTTTCTGCAGGAACCCTTTTTATCTACATCATTCTGATCTTTTACTATAAACATGAACTAACTAACTGCCTCGATATAGCGTACAAATGGATGATGATCCTCATGCCTCTGTCCCTCATGTGCTTGCCACTGGCACAGTTCGTATCACTCAATCATGATATTCCTATTAGCTTCAGCCCATTTGTATTTGCCATGGTTGATAATGGTATACTGATTACTTTCACCGTATCGATTTTAATCATTACTGCACTTTCTCAAAAAAAAGACGCGCGCCAATAATGAATGCTGTGAAATCTAATATTTCTATGATACCTTTTATAAGTTAATCTCTATAGCAGGCAGTTGAATCATGAATGCGATGTATAGCAGCCTGGTTATGTTAATTGGCCTCATGCTTGGCTCTGGCTTGTTAGCAATGCCATTTAAAACAATCGTTCATGGCTTCAACGGCAGTGTCGTCACTGTGTTTGTAACAGGTTGCTTTTCACTGGCAACACTCCTAATTTTTAATAAAGTTATATCCCTGCAGAAAAAAAATACTGACACACTTTTTTCAATATCTGCTGATCATTTCTCAAAGCCAGTCCAGTATCTATCTCATTGCTGTTTTATGCTGACCAAGTTCTTTATCTCTATTTCATTCACCCTAGGCTTTGCTCAATTGATATCATCACTCGCTCAGCAGATTAATATCCCACTATCTGTGAGCCACGCCGCCATACTTTCCGTCACCTGCATTATGATCCTCATCCACTATAATATTTTATATATGATTAAACTAAACCTGCTATTAATGATTTTTAAAATACTGAGCTTTGTAACAATCTTGACCCTGTCTTTTCAGCATGGTCATTATGTCAGTCTCTTTTCTCAAGCACATATAGAATGGCATGCCGTGCCTGTAATTTTTGCTGCTTTCACTGCCCACCCAGCTTTGCCTAGTTTAAGGAAACACCTTGTTTCATCTCAACAAAAATTGAGCACTCTCCTTTGTATTAGTGTCATTTTCTCTGGGTTTGCAATTTTTCTTTATCTTTTAAGCATTGATATGCTTCTCCCACATTCTGGTCAGTTATCCATGGGGGAACTGACCCAGCACCAACAAATTTATGGAGGTGAGCTAAAAGCACTGTTTTATGCTATTGACAATGTCACTTCATCAACGCTAATCATTGCAGCACTTGATAGCTTTACACTCACTGCATTGGCTATGCCTTGGTTATCATCCAGTCTATCCTGTATTGATTTCATTGAAGATGCACTCGAACGTTTATGGAAAGTCGATAATAGATCCTTAGCATCCGTCATCACCTTTATTCCATCACTCTTTACTGCTATCTTTTTCCCGCATGCCTTTACCTCTTTTGTTTCATGGACAGCCTTGGTTGCACTGCCTTTGTATGTCATTATTCCTACTGTTATTTTATTAAGACAAAACATGACTCAATCCTTTCTATACCATCCCTGGATACTTCGACTTATACTTGTGCTCACGTGTATTATTGCACTTACCCAACTCCCCTTCTCTTACTAAGTTTGATATCCCCCTATTTTTCAGTGCAGTAAAAAAATTTATCGCTGCTTCTTCTCTCAACCTAAAAAATCCATTGAATCAAATAATTGCAACTAATAACTGCTCGAAAATGCAGAATACCACCGCCTTAAAAATTCCAATATAGAAGCTTTGGGTAAGTCAGTCATGCATCTGCTTTGTGTTGATCTAAAGGGAATGATTCACATAAATCACATAATAAAGATCTTTAGATTACTTCTTGACTCTGGTAAATTTTACAGACAACATATACTGGAAACTACGACCCTGCAACAAGGATTTTGAACGCAAACTGCACGCGCCTCTCAGATCTGACACGCTTCATTCTTCTAGGCCGAAAAACATATGCTGCCTACTATTGATGCTAAGAGTCATAGAGTGAGAACAGACACATATACCCAATAGAACTATGACACAAAAATACCCCAATCAACTGCTACTCGACCGACTGAATAATCGCTCAACATCACGTATCCCTGTCTGGTTAATGCGCCAGGCTGGCCGGCATTTGCCTGGGTATAGAGCTCTCAGAAAAAAACAAAGCAATTTCTTTCAATTCATCCAGCAATCTCATTTCACTACAGCTGCAGCACTCGAACCACTCGAGCGCTATAACCTTGATGCAGCTATAGTCTTCTCAGACATCCTCACTATCCCCTACTGGCTTGGTTGGCCAGTTGAGTTTACCGGTCACAGTGGCATACAGATCCCACCCGTCAAATCAGCAAGGGATCTCCACCAGTTTGACATGCATAAACTAAAGAAAAATCTAGCTAATTGGCATGCATTAGCTGACCTAAGACAAAATGTCACTGATAGACCCATTATTGGTTTTGTCGGAGCTCCCTGGACTCTAGCTTGTTACTGCCTGGGAAAGAGTCGCGACCAATTCAGCGAAGCCCGTGCACACCTTGCCCAAAAGACCCCGTGGTTTATGGATCTACTCGGCATTCTCACCACAGCTATTCTGCATTCAATTGACACTCAAGTCGCCCAAGGGGCTGACACTATTATGATTTTTGATAGCTGGGCAGGTCTCTGCAACCCCAACACTTATCAAAGCATCTCTTCTTTGCTAAACACAATCATGGCCCACATTGCCAATCATCAAATTCCGTCTATTCTTTTTGCTAAGGGCCATTCGTATTCCGAGCAAAGAAGGCTGAATAGTGACTGCATCACTCTTGACTGGTGCCAAAATTTACCCACACATCTCGATCAGCCTATTCAGGGTCTTTTTGATCCAGCACTTCTGCTCACAGACTTCCAGACTATTGAAACAACTGTTCATAAAACTTTGGAAAAAATCAATTCAGAAAAGTATATTGGGAACCTTGGCCATGGCCTATTGCCAAACACACCACCTGAGAACGTGGCTTGTTTTGTGCAAGCAATAAAATCAGCACATTAGCCTTGAATAAAAATATCTGCTACACTGGCAAAAATGATGATCACACTATGAAAGAAGCATGCCAACAAAAAAGTGTATTTGTGTCAACAGAAACAATACAGTGCCCCCAGCCAGACGAACGTGTCTGGGATGCTCATCCAGTCATCTTTTTAAAAATAGAAAAAGGGGAAACCACAGCCTGTCCGTACTGCAACACCCTATATGAGAGAAGACAGAATACATGACTTCCCTACGTAAGACACTTCTTGCCACACTCATTGTTGGCCTCGCATCATCCTTTTATGTCTACGAGTTTTTCTTGCGAGTCATGCCAAGTGTGATCACTGAGCAGCTTATGTTGGACTTTCAAATCAGTGCTGGACACTTAAGCATGATGACTTCATGTTTTCTTTATGCTTATGCCGCTATGCAACTTCCTTCTGGACTCTTGATTGATCGCTATGGCCCAAGAAAATGTCTCACCATAGCCGTCGTTATTTGCGCCCTAGCCACATACCTTTTTCAGCTCAGCACCCATGTGGCCATTGGCAGTCTAACCCGACTATTGATAGGGGGAGCCTCTGCTTTTGCTTTTATCGCACCGCTTACATTGGCCTCACGTTGGTTTGCTTTAAAAAGATTTGCTTTAATTGCTGGGATGATCCAACTTCTAGGCTGTGTTGGTGCAATAGCAGGTGGCTCACCTATTGCCTACATCACGAACCTTCTTGGCTGGAGACAAGCCCTGGTATGGTCGACATGGTTTGGCATAGCACTTGGACTGATATTCTGGCTCATTATTCGTGACTGGCCTGACAAACGACACCGCAGTTATATAAAATACTCTAAGAAGGAATCTGAATGGAAAAGATTAAAACAAGTTTGCCGAGAACCCCAGAACTGGCTAATTGGCATTGTTGGTTTTTCCACATGGAGCGCTATGGGCACATTGGCTGAGCTATGGGGCGTCCCATTCTTTATGAAAAAACTAGCAATTCCAGCACATGAAGCGGCTTTGCTTATTCTCATTGTCTGGCTTGGAGTAGCTCTAGGAAGCCCGATCACTGGCTGGTGGTCAAATCACATTCAATCACGACGCAAACCACTTCTGCTATTACTGACTATATCGCTGCTAACCTCCTGTTTGCTTATCTACATAGACAACCTTGGTCACAGCCTTAGAACAATAATCCTCTTTCTTCTCGGTTTTTCAGCCGGTGCCCAGCCAATTACCTTTGCACTTATTGCTGACAACAATGCCAAAGGCTGTGTAGGAACTGCATTTGGCTTCAATAATATGGCTGTGGTGTCAGGTGCTTTTCTGCTACAACCTATGATAGGTTATCTCCTGGACTGGTCCTGGGATGGCACAATGACCAATGGCATCCCTGTTTATCAGCTTCACGATTATAAGTTGGCCTTTGCCGTCATTCCATTAGCCAGCCTCATTGGTCTGCTTGTTACATATTTTGGCATCCATGAAACACTTAATGAAAAGAAATAAAAACCTAGGCGCATGGCTCACAGTCTTTGTGGCCAGCTTCCTGTATCTCTATGACTTTCTCATCAGGGTAGCCCCAGGTGTTTTAGCCAATGAGCTCTTATATCATACTCAGGTTAATCAATCAGAATTAATCCTTATCAATAGTCTTTTCTACTATGGTTATGCCGTTATGCAAATCCCTGCGGGCCTCATTGTTGATCGTTTTGGACCTAAAAAACCAATGATTTTTGGCACATTACTCGGGGCATTAAGCATAGCGAGCTTTACCTTTGCCTCCACTTTCTGGCCTTTGGCCATACTTCGTTTTTTTAGTGGTGCTGGTGTGGCATTTGCTTATATTTGCCCAATGGTTTACGCCCACTACTTCTTGCCTAAGCGCTACTTTGCTATGATCGGAGGGCTAATCCAATGCTTGGGTTGCTTTGGCGCTATCCTAGGCACAGCCCCAGTCGTTTATGTCGATCAAATGTATGACTGGCAATTTACACTGTGGCTTATCAGCAGCTTGGGCCTGTTGATTATACTAGCATTTACGTTCATCAAGCCAGTCACCACCTCTTATCAAAGTAAGATGGGCTCTGAATGGCGCCGCCTGACAACAATCACACGTCTCGCACACACTTGGTTGGTTGGGCTCATAGGTCTGATCCTCTGGTCCCCGATGCTAATCATTGCAGAGAACCTTGGTGTACAGTTCCTTGAAGCCACTCAAATACCCACACTTAAAGCCAGTCTGTTTATTTTAGTCATATGGCTCACTGTCGGCATCAGTGGTCCCTTTCATGGTTATTGGTCTTCCGGAAATTTAGAGCAACGACAGAAAATCATTTATATTGGCTTGATCTCTACCTTCTTAGGAACTATTGGCTTTATTTACTTTCCTGTCTTTACTCCATGGCTTTGGTGCTTGTTTGCTGTTCTTATCGGCTTTGGCTGCTCAAGTCAATGTGTCGCATTCGGCATTATCGACGACATTAATCAAGAAGAAAATCTGGCCACTGCTATTGGGGTACAAAACATGTTTACAGTAAGCTCAGGCATCACTGTCTTGCCGTTTATAGGTTGGCTCAGCAACGCATTGCCCTACATGCAACCCAGTACAGTACCGCTTGCAACAGTATTACGTCAATCCTTAACTGTTGTCCCCACTATCCTTATTATAGGGATAGTCCTAGCCTATCTACTCACAAAAATAAAAATAAAAAAACAAGGCCTTCCCAGAAGCAGGACTGACATGTTATGATAGCTGTAATATAGCTATCATCGGATATGTTCAAAAAAATTCACATTGTCAAAAAACCTGAAACCACCGCTCATGCTGCACGCATTAAGCTCACTGAGAAGTTAATTCGTGCGAGCTGTGAAAAAGCTTCAGTAGGCATTACTAACTGCATTAAAGAAGCTGACCTAATCATCGTTATTGGCGGTGATGGAACAATGCTCAGAACAGCCCAACTAGCTATCGAGCACAAAAAACCACTTGCTGGTGTATTTGTTGGCAAACTAGGATTTTTAACAAGTTACTCTATTGAAAGAGAAGAGGATTTTCAAGATTTGCTTGCTGGAAAATACAAAAAAACATCCAATCACCCCTTGCACATCACTTGCGGTTCATTATCTGCCTTAGCTATCAATGAAATTGTTGTGCATCGCCCACTAGAATGCGGCCTCAACCACCACAAAATTTCTATTGATAACCAAAGCTTCCACATTCAAGCCGATGGCATTATTATTTCCTCATCAATAGGTTCATCCGCCTACAACCTCTCAAATGGGGGGCCATTAATCCACCCAGGCTTAGCATGCATGTGCCTTACAGCCATTTCACCCCACAGTCTGAATGTCAGACCCATTGCCCTGTCAGAAAAAAGTCATTGCCATATAATCAGCCATACCCGCAATGTAATTTTCATTGATGGTCATGACACTACTCTGCCTTCTAGCCAGCCCATCGAAGTTAAAGTTTCAGAAAAGACTTTAACTATTTTGCACCCCAGCTCATACAGCTATGCTAAACGTGTCATTGATAAACTGCATTGGACAAAAAGCAACATAGACTCTCCACGCGACCTCTCATGAGCATACAGCTAACGTCAATCCAGACATTTTCCTGGGGAATTTTGAAGGATACTGTATTAGACCTTCATAATGGTATGACAGCTGTTATTGGTGAGACTGGCTCAGGGAAATCAATGCTTTTACAGGCCCTTCTCTTTGGTCTGGGAGCTATGAGAGGAGATAAGAAGTGGCTAGCTGAAAATGCCGAATACTGTGAAGTAAGGCTGTGTTTGTATCATGTATCAGGCCCTTTGCCTGAATGGCTAGCAAATCCTGAAGAACAAGATGGCCAAATACACATATCGAGAAGATTTCATAGCCAAGGACGTCACCGTATCGAATGCCAAGGACAGCTCATTAGTCTCAAGCAGCTCACTCAACTAACACAAGACTCTTTTCAAATAGCCTGTCAGCACGGTCCTCTCAAACTAAAAGACCCTGATTACTTGCTACACTATCTTGACAGTTGGTTAACTGAAAACGACATTCACCCTGTGCGCAAAGCTTACCAAAAATACAGTTCTGCACAACAAAACCTGATACTGGCACAACAAGATATCTGCCTTGATTTTGATTTATCACGCCTTAGAGAAGTTTGCAATGACTTAACTTCTGTGATTGAGCAATGTGGCGAAGTGCCCTTTCATGAAATCGAATCTCAGCATCAAAAAGCACAGTCACAAAAAGATGCCCAGCACGCATTGTGTCTCATTCAAAAGACCATGGACAGTGAACAAGGCATGCATCAACAAATTATGCAAATACAGAAACAGCTCGCCCATTTTCCTGCTGATGAAACGCTTGAATCTCAGCTGTCTGATCTGTCAGAAAGCATCAATCAATTTAGTCAAACTGTTGCAGAAAAGCTCCACCACTCTGATGATCAAACTGACCACAGCACACTGATCAAAGAGATGAACAAGGTCTGCAAAAAGCACCAGATCATGCCGGAAGACTGTGCAGAAAAACTGGAAAAATCAAAAATAAGAATAGAGCGACATCAGCAAGCGTTGGCAAATATCCCAATACTTAAAAATGAACTCGCGCAGGCACAAGATGAATACAGCCTTGTAGCTTCTCAACTTACCCAAAAAAGACAATCGGTGTGTCAAACTATCACAGCACAATGTCAAAAACATTTGTCTTTAATTGGAATGCCGCATGCCAAATTAACCTGGAATGTGCAAGAAAAACGTGCTTTGACAGCACATGGAGTTGATCAAATCACCATTGCCTACTATGCCAATCAGGCAGAGCAATCTCATGATCTTCACCTCATTGCTTCTGGCGGAGAGCTTTCTCGAATTTTCATGATGTTGCAAGTCATACAGCCGAACCAAGATAATGTGACATATCTTTTTGATGAAATCGACTCAGGGATCTCTGGAGCAGTAGCTGATCAAATCGGCCAATATCTTGTTAAGCTTATGAAGAATCACCACATCATCCTGATTAGTCATCTTCCACAAGTCGCCTGTTTCGCAGATCAGCTGCTCTACATTCAGAAAAAATCGACCACTCATACAACCACCAGTACAGTCACTGCTATATCATCTGAGAAAACCAGTCAGGCACTAAGCCGACTTCTCAGCGCTTCAGATGAAAAAACTGCGCTCGAGCATGCTCAAGCATTGCATCAACAAGCTTGTGCCTATAAAAATTTAAACTAATAGAAAAGGCGCCTACAGCGCCTTCTCTAATGATAGATTGATCTCTTAATTTATTGAGAGCCTCCTCCTCCTGGAAGGCCTGCAACACCACCCCCTTCAAAGCCACCAGCATCTTTCTTACTATCTGCTGCCTTTCCAAAGATAGTCTCGCCGAGAGGCTTGTACATAGCTGGCAGAAATATCAATGCTGCAGACACTGCTAACAATGTAAATGGAGCACCAATAGGGATTTGCGTAGGATTATCTTTGTGCTGCTTAAATTTAAAAATAGCCGCAACACCAAAGCCAATACCTGCAACATAAGCAGTACCTATCATAAGGTTACCGATTCCTTCATAAGATTTTGTCACGTTCTGTGCCAACGCACCGATGCCTGTAGCTCCACCACTTCCGCCTGCATCAGCAGCAAAGACTAGATCTACCAAGAATAGCATTAAAATAATTGTGATCGGTTTAGCAGACTGTTTAATAAACTTTTTAACATCCATGCTCATGATTTAGCTCCATAACTACTATATTAATCTCATTATAAAACAAAAAAACCTCCATGTCTAGCACTAGTCTTGTCCAATGCAAGATGAGCCTGAAGGGCCCTCAAAAAGAGCCATGGAGTCAATAGTCGTTCAT
>CAZMRQ010000046.1:0-9327 GCA_964568795.1 uncultured Gammaproteobacteria bacterium
CAGCTGAAGGCAAATGGATTGATGAATGAGATATTCACCTTTGTTGAGGCAAGTGCGCTGATAGCAAAAACAAATCTCTGGAAAGAAAGAGATGAGATCAAAAAAACAGAAAAGTTTGGTAATAAGAATCTTAGAAAAGTGGCCCATGACAGTAGGGTGCTTAATACGAACGAGTAAAGAGCAATGCATCTACCATCATCGCTTTAAAAATATAAGACATGCTGAAAGAATTATTGCTGATTTGGCTCGATTTTATAATGATGAGAGACCTCATTAATCATTAGGGATGAAATCTCCATCAGAATCGTTCAAACTAGCAATCTAAGGTGAGCATAATCTGATGAGTCATTACAATCTGTCATTTTTTTATTGTCCAATACTGACTATCTATAATTATAGTCAATGTGAGATGCTTAAGCGCTTTAATTGATTTTATTATTTTAAATCGTTGAATTATTGATTCCAAGGGTCTAGCGGTGGTGCAGATGGCTGGGGGCTGTCATGGCCCTGGCCCCCGGCCGTATCTGGTTGCTTGGCTGCTACTTCTCTTTCGGGGTAGCGTTTTCCACTAATGCGAAATAAATAGAGAGCTTTTATCCCCGTTCTAGCGTAGAAATTGGGGTCGAATAGATTATTTTTCTCTCCGATAAGTGCTTTGACACCGTTTATTCCCCATCCTGTAAGATTCAGAATGAAGAACGGGCGCCCAAAGAGTGGCAGAATAGACGCGCATATGTAACATGACAACTGCAAGAGTTTAATCAAAAATGGCTTAATTAGTAATGACCATGGGGACCATAGGGCTGATCCTATAAATTTAAGAGTCACGATTGGAGCCAAGAAGCATTTTAATATGGCTGATACTATGAATTTAAGTGGAGATATGATGACTTTGAGTAGGGCTGATACTAGTGATGGTGTTTGTGCAAACAGATGCAGTGGGCTGATGTTATAGAAGCCATAGATTTGAGTGAAGAGCATAGCTATGTGATTGATGATAGGGTAGGGAAAATAACTGGGAGGGTGGTGTGGAAAGCAAGTGAGCCACAAGGTAGCACCGATGGCAATGCCTCGAAGGGTTAGATGTGGCAGCCATTGTATGAATAGTCCTCCTGAAATCAAGAGGGTAAGCGCGCCTATGAGCAAATTATGCGGCGCTGAGATATTTTCCATGAAATGTGTTGCAAAAGCCATTATCTGGTTGAAATAGCTTGTGGAGGGGTTGTCGGTTCTTTTAAAGAGATTATCATTACATAGTTTTGTCAAATCAACGCCACTCCAGTATGATAGCGTAGCAAGCATGTATGCTTGGATTGCCATGCTGGGTGAAAACAATATTGAGAAAATTTTTACGAGAAATAGCGGAACAAACATGTGGGTATATTTGTTCAAGATTTGGGTTTTATAGAAATCAGCCAGTTTGTCACCTAGGGAACCAGCAAACTTATGAAAGTCCTCTCTGTACTCGATGCTTGGTTCCTTATCGCGTTTTAAATTATCACTAAGCTCTCGATGTTCCGAATGAGTAACCGCGAGAGTGATTGTTTGTGGGGCGATATCTTGTAATCCGGGAATTCTAGCATCATTAGGCTTTAACTGAAGGGTGATTTGATCGTTAAATACCTGAATACATGCAGCATGTGCAACACTGTCTATCTTTATCATACGGTATAAGTGCTCACTAAGTTGACAGTTATCCCCCTTCCATTCAAGACGCTGGCCCTCTGTGATTTCTTTAAGAAGCGCATTGGCCAAAACAAAGCCCATTTGCATGAGTTCCTGGGGATTATATCTTTCATACTCTTTCGTGCTGAATCGCTCTCTTGAGTAGTGGCATATACGTAATAGTATGAGTCGTTTTAAGTCTTCCGTGTAGTCTAGATCTCTTGTTGGGTTTTCTTCAATCCTAGGAGTCATCGCGATGTTGGCCTGGAACTGTATGCATGTGTCGAAGATGCCTTGCATCAGTTCTATAGATCCTGTCCAGCTAGTTACTCTAATTTGCTTTTCAGCATCGTAAGGGATATGACGGCTATGGTCGAAGTAAAATCTGCAAACAAAAGCTATTCCAGCACGGTAAGACCGGTAACGGCGGTCGAGCGGGTCGCGTGTTCCTTGTTCTACCAGCTCGCCTTCTTTGAGAGCTGCATCGATGCTACTTTTAAATTCATCTATTCCTTGAGAGGTGAATGGATCGGTGCTACAAGAGCCTAACTTTATATCTGTTTTGGCATGTTCATAGCGCGCCCATATGTCAAGAGCGTGCCTTTTTTGAAAATGAGCACTTTGTTGGAGACAGAGCTCTTCCTCCCCAGTCATGTCTGGTATTGCGGTTGCTTTATTAAGGAGAATTTCTTTAATGGCATCAGTGGTTGGAGTGTAGTAGACAAGAGAGTCAGCTTCTTTGTCGTATATATATCCATAGAATACCGCTATCATTTTAGCTATGTATGGGTCATTTGTGAGCTTTGTGTACTGCCGCATGGATGTGACTTTCTGAAATTTTCATTCATCATATCATTGTCTTTTCCCTGTGTAAATAGAATGAGTGTGTGCTCAGTTATGTGCCTATAGTGGTTCCTTTATGAGATTGACAATATGATGTTTCTTAAAAAAATAGTTGTTTTCCAGATATGTTTAGTATATATTTGGGTGACTTAAGAAATGCAGTTATTCATGAAAAGACTTAAAACATATATACCTAGTGAGACTGAACCATCATGGTTTGTCCTCGATGCCAAAGGAAAAAGACTTGGACGCGTGGCTACCCGTGCTGCGGTTCTGTTGTTGGGAAAACACAAGCCCACTTACTCACCGCACCAGCCAGGAGATGCTGTTATTATCATTAATGCAGCAGATATAGAATGCACCACAAAAGAGAAAGTATATAACTGGCATACAGGCTACCCAGGTGGTATTAAAAGTGAGTCATTTACACATAGAAAAGAGAGAAATCCTGAGATGCTGCTGCAGTTAGCTGTGAAGCGAATGCTGCCAAGGGGGCCCCGTGGATATGAAATGCTTCGTCGTCTGAAAGTATACGCCGATGATCAGCACCCTCATGCAGCGCAAAATCCAGAAATACTTAGCGAGGAAAAATAATGAGTGAATCCATCCATACAATAGGGCGACGCAAGACATCAGTCGCACGTGTGTTTTTAACTAAAGGTGGGAAGAAGTTCACTATAGGTTCTAAACGTGTTGATGCTGATCAGTACTTTGACCGTGCAGACCATGTTGCTATAATTAGCTCGCCGCTGAGATTGCTTGACGTAGCTAAAGACTTTGGTGTTCATGCCACTGTGAAAGGCGGTGGTAAATCTGCACAAGCTGACTCTATACGTCTTGCTGTGGCAAGAGCCTTGACTGAATTCGAAAAAGATAATTTTCAGCCTGCTGCACGTGATGATAGCGAAGATGGCGAAGAACCAGTGGTTAATCCATGGCGTCAAAAGCTTAAAAAAGCACAGTTTTTAACAGTGGATTCTCGGCAAGTAGAGCGTAAGAAGCCTGGTCTTAAAGGTGCACGAAAAGCTGAACAGTACTCTAAGCGTTAAATTATGTCTGAACTTGATATTTCTCGCCGCTTTGCGATGACGCTGTATTGTCAGCAGAATTGCATTGACTCTCATCGAACTAAAATCGTTCTCACCGAAAAAGCAGTGACTGCTGATATTGTCTATATTAACCCTGATGATCCATCGGAGCATTTGCTTGAGGTGAATCCGTATGGCAATATCCCCACGCTTGTTGACCGTGATTTAATGATCAATCATGTGGAGATTATTTCAGAATATCTGGATGAACGCTTTCCTCACCCACCTTTGCTCCCCGTTTATCCGATTGCTCGAGCTAAATCACGTATGATGATGCACAGGATTAAGCGAGATTGGGATCCCATTGTTGCCCGGTTAATGGCCGGTGATGAAGATGCACGTGGTCATCTGTTTGAGTTGATTATGACTATCGTTCCCTTATTTAATGAACTGCCTTACTTTTTAAGCAGTGAGTTTTCTCTTGTCGACTGCTATATGGCGCCTATACTTTGGCGTTTGCCAAGTTTTGGCATTCAACTGCCAGAGACAGCTAAGCCTGTTGAAGAATATGCAGAGCGTATATTTGCAAGAGAAACCTTTAAAAGTTGCCTCTCGGAAATGGAGTTAGCTATTCATGAATCATTATTAGATGAGCTTTGACCCTATGACCACCCCCGCAATGAAGTCTAAACGTCCTTATGTCATACCGGCGTTGTATGAATGGATAGTTGACTCTGGTTGTACTTGTCACTTGCTTGTTGATGTCAATTATCTTGGGGTTGATGTGCCTGCAGGCATGGATCATCAGGGACGTCTTGTTCTTGATATCACGCCAGTGGCTATTCGTGATCTAGATTTTGGACAATATGCCATTGCTTTTCTTGCGCAGTTTGAACGAGTGACTCATCAACTGACCATTCCGTATGGCGCTGTCTCTGCATTGATGGCAGTTGAATCAGGTGTGCATATATCGTTTGAAGACGATGATGACCCAGGCTCGCCACCTAATAATCAAGGTCATTTGAAAATAGTGAAGTAGCAGCTGGTTTTTTTCTTCACCGCAGCTATAATGATAGTGATTAAAATTAGAGCCGCTCATGTTGAAGAATTTGTTTGTTTACCAATGTGCCCACCCACTTGCCCTTGACTACTTAAATACTGATTTGGAGCGACTTAAGTTCATAGCTCCTATGCCGCAATCGGTCGAATCCATGGGCTGGTCAGATACAGCTGATGCATACGTTTGCTCAGCAATGCCTTATCATCTGATGTTATTTCGTCAAGATAAAAAAATCATTCCTAAGTCCGCTGTTGATGATGCGTTCAATGAAAAAGTGGGCGACGATCTAGAGCAACTGTCCGCTGCTGAAAAAAAACAAATCAAAGAAGATGTGCTTATGACTCTTAAGCCACAAGCATTGTGCCGTCGGCAAGATGTTTCGGTCGTGTGGCATCATGCTATGTCACAATTGTGGGTAGGGACAAGCTCTATCAGCAAGGCAGATGCAGTGATGGAGTGGGTGATTCAAACTTGGCCGGGCATTAAAGCAACACCGTGGTTAGATAGGGCCGTTCTTCGTGATCTATTGACTCAGTCTCTTCGTCAGCAGAAGTGGCCAGAAGGTGTGACAACAGGGCACAAAGTTGTTCTGATTCATCCCAATGATGCGCAGAAAAAAGTAGCTATTCAGGGAATTGATGTGGACAGTGAAGGAACGCTTCACTGGCTTAGTCAAGGTTTTCAGGTACAGCAGATCCAGCTAATTTGGCAAGACAAAGTACAGCTGACCTTTTCTGAGCAAGGCTTTTGGAGTGGCATTAAAGATTTGACTGTCAATGAACGGTTGCATGATCAAGAAGATGAGCCAATGACACGTGAATGGATGCAGTGTGCTTTGGTGGATGAATTAATTCAAGCATGGACACCATGGCTAGAGGAGGTAAAGGCATGCCAATTAACAGCAGCAGTCTCCTAGCAGGGTTCGATACAGTATTGCCAGAGGGCTCATTAACCGCTAAATGTGCGTTGGGTCGACCCTTAACTATTAAAGCCGGTTTTGATCCTACTGCATCAGATCTTCATTTAGGTCATGCTGTGTTATTCAAGAAGCTTACTGATTTTCAGTCAGAGGGCCATCATGTGGTAGTTGTCATTGGTGATTATACCGCACGGATAGGCGATCCTTCAGGTCGTAATGCAACACGCCCACCTTTATCTGAAGTGCAAATTATGGCACATGCTAAAACATATGAAGAGCAGCTTTTTATGTGGTTAGATCCTAGAAAAACTGAGGTCCGTTATAACTCAGAATGGTATAACTCCTTTCATTTGAATGATGTGCTGCGCTTGTGCTCTCAAGTGACTATTGCGCAACTTCTAGAACGTGATGATTTCTCTAAACGTTATCAAAGCAATCTGCCTATAGGCATGCATGAACTGTTATACCCGTTATTGCAGGGATATGACTCTGTTATGGTGAAAGCTGATGTGGAGCTTGGTGGGACAGATCAGACGTTTAATTTAATGATGGGCCGAGAATGCCAGCGTTTTTTTGATCAAGAGCCTCAATCTGTATGCACCGTTCCTTTGCTCGAAGGCACCGATGGTGTTAAAAAAATGTCAAAGTCTTATGATAACTATGTGGCAGTCAAAGACACGCCACAGGACATGTATGGAAAGCTCATGTCTATCCCAGATGATGTTTTATGGACTTACTACCGTTTGCTTACTTCTGAAAGTCAGGCTGATATTGAGCAGCGGCAAAAGCATGTCACATCGGGTGGCAATCCCATGAGTCACAAACATGATCTGGCTAAGCATATTGTTGGGCGTTATCACTCAGAGGATCATGCATCTCAAGCGCATCAAGGTTTTGTAGAGCAATTCTCGCGTAAGCAAGTCCCAGAACATATGCCGGAAAAACATGTTGTGCTAGCTGACTGTCAGCAACCGTTGCATGTGATGTTGCGTGATTGGCAGATGTGTCAAAGTTCTTCAGAAGCCGCGCGTTTGATCAAACAGGGGGCAGTGAAGCGAGATGGTCAAAGAATTATTGATCCAGCTGTGAGTTGGCAGCAAGGCATATTCACCATGCAAGTGGGAAAAAGACGTTGGCTAAAAATTATTGTTAGTTAGTGTTTCTTTTTTTCTTTTTTTTCGCATTGATTTCATCAAATTCGTCCTGCAGGTATCCCAGAACAGCAGCAAGTATAACAACGAGCCATACACTGCCTGTCAAAGAGAAGAATGTGATGAGGAATTCGGCGGCAGGTGCTGCAGGTGCAATAATATTATAATTATTAATTCCTAAGGTTTGGATAGAGTAGCAGAACATAGATGCGATAAGCAGGTAGGGCGGGTCAGTAGGGCCTATGATCTCGAATTGAGAAGGATCATAGTAGTACAGGGAAACATTAGTAAAAGTACAAATAACAGCAATAATTAGATAGCTTAAGAAGAAAGCAAACATAGGCGTCTTCATAGGGATGAGGTATTCTTTGAAAGACTCAATGCAACTGGTAACATGCACCATATATTTAAAGAAGAGAAAATGTGTTAATTTAGTAAAACCAAGAGCGAAGACTAGATCAAAAGTGAGGTCTCTCATATCAAAATGATGGTAATATATTGTTGGGATGATCAGGATGAGCGAGCCTAATATTATTCCTGCGCTGAAAAGAGTCATATTATTGAACACTTCTTTAACTGTGTACGAGATACAAAAGACTGTGTATGCTAGAATAAAAGGAGTTAAGAGTGTAGGAGAAATATAAGTCATCACCCCAGCAGTGACTAAGTAGGCGATAACTGTATGAAAATATCCACTAAACCTTGCTTGAGCATGGATCCCTGCGAAGAGATGACAAATGCTGCAGATAAGCATAAGGCAAGCTGTTAGAATAGCAATATCTCTCTCTAAAATAGAGAAAACAAACATGTTTGCTGTGATGAGGGTGATAAAATAGATAAAATAGAAGGCCCTATTTCTTAACATATGAACGTCTATCCTTGCTTTGTCCAACACTATCATTTTGAAGTAAAAAAGAGATGTTGTCAATACGCATGTATGGGTTCAGATGTTTTGAGACAAAAAGGCCTCACTCTTAATACTATCATAATACGCCATTGGTGTCACCATATTTAACCCTTCATGTGGCCTTTCTGTGTTGTATATGTTCATATACTCTTGCAATGCTTCATCTATATCTGCAACACTTGCTGAGCCTTTATACAATCTGTAGAATTCATACCTCAACGTTCTGTTGCATCGTTCCACACAACCTTTTAACTTGGGCGATCGTGGAGGCAGAACATACAGCTCTATCCCCTTGCTTTCACAGGCCTTCTCAAACTCTTTCATAAACTCACTTCCACCATCTACCTGTATACTTTTTAACGTCACTGGCAGCCTTTGTATCACATCTTCTAGAAAGCTTGCTGCTGTGCGGCTACTGGCCGTTGTATGGGCACTTGCCACGGCTATTTGACTCACCGGACACATGGCATCGAAGTGCTTAATAGTCTTGCCTGTTCCTCGGATCGGGACACTCATATGATCTATTTGCACACCCTCCCCTGGATGCTTGCTTCTATCTTTGTAGCGCCACCTTTTTGCATGCCTATTGAAGACTCTGCATCTCACATCCCTCGTTCGACCATAATAATACCTTACCGGCTTTACCCTCCCTAGATCAACCAACTTGGTAGTGTATTCGCCCGCACATACTCACACGCATTGTGATGTCTTTTCTTGCCAGTACTGCTTGTATCTTCTTCTTCCCCCATAACGGGTCTTTCTTTCTTAGACGCAGCAGTGCCTTTTCTTGGTGACGCGTCCATGTAGGCTGCCTCTTTTTCACAATTCGCCTGGTTCTCGGGATCAATCCTTTTTGCCCCAACTCACTTTTAGACTTCTTCCATCTGTACATGGTCGCACGACCGACATCCAGCACCTCTAGGGCAGAACAAGGATGTGGGCCATGATTCATTCCCATTGTCATAGCCTCCAGAGTATGCGGGTCTGTGCTGCCGCAATCTCATCATAACATTTAACAATCTTCCTCAACATTCGGTATGATTTTCTGCGGGAGATATTTTATCTGCATAAGGCCTCCTTTTGGTTAAATTATGAGGCCTTATTTTATCACATATTTGTCTCATCCATATCTGAACCTATACATACGCAGTCTTGTCCTGTAATAGCAATTTAGAAATGTCACCCTTAGCAAGATAGAAATGTCACCCTAATTGCAAATCAAAAGTGTCAACTAATGTCAGTAAAAAATGAGGTTGGTTTGTGGAAGGAATGAGGATTATGAGTGAAAAAGAATGTAAGCGGCTAGCTGTGATCAAAAAGGTAGAGCAGCGTCAGTTGAAAGGGATAGAAGCAGCAAAGGTGTTGGGCGTATCTGTGAGGCATCTCAGGAGAATGTTATCGCGGTATAGGATACAGGGCTCAGATGGCATGATATCAAAGAAACGCGGCCGCATGAGCAATCGGCAGCACGGTCTTCAGTCAAGGCAACAAGCTATTAAGTTGCTGAACGAAGAGTGCCAGGGCTTTGGTCCAAGCTTTGCATCAGAGAAGCTGAGAGAGCGAAATGGTATCCACATCAATCGATAAACGTTGAGGTGGTGGATGATAGAAGAAAAGATAAGCTACAAGAGCAGACGAAGGCGTAGCTCGCATCAAAGAAGAGATCGTCGTTCTGGATATGATGAGTTGGTTCAAATAGGGGCCAGTTGCAATCTCACCTGCGAGAGCTCAACATATCTGTAAATCAATAAACA
>CAZMRQ010000047.1:0-9207 GCA_964568795.1 uncultured Gammaproteobacteria bacterium
GAGGTTGTCGAAGTCAGGGAGTTGCCCACAGAACAACATCTCCAGTGATTCGGTCATGTTGAGGTTGTGTTTTCTGCAAGTATTGAGATACCCTCTGACTCTGCAGAAGATATTGGCCCCCTCTTCTGAGCGGAAGCAGCCAGATATCTTCTGCTGTACTTTGGTCATACGCAGATCATTTTCACCCAGATTGTTCGTGAACGGGACGTTGATATTCTCTGTAAAACGAAGGATATCATCCTTGTAAGTTAGGAACCGTTCTAACAGGTTGCGAGATTTTGATTTCTTGATTCTTCCTCGCTTCTTCTTGCCGGGTGGCGGCAACGGCGGCGGGCATTCTTTCTCAGCACGAGCGAGGATTTTTTCGTATTCTGAGAGGGCTTCCTGATGCTGTTGAGTCGTAAGCGTGCCACCTGCTTCCTTCGTCTGCTTGTTGAGGGATAAGAGCAGTTTGCTCATATCCCCAGCCCATGCTTGATCATCTTCTTCAAGTGACCATGTCAGGTCGCGAAGTAGATGGGCATTGCACAGAGCGTGTTGACAGTCGTAGGTATAGTATGGTTTCCAGAGATCATGCACCATGACGCCTTTGAACTTGGGCAGTATGCCTGCAGCATTCATCGCCTCAGTGCCACGCTTCACGTGAGCACTGAAGTGAGTCCAGAGATCATTGCAGGCTGTATGCAACCAGATTTTTTTGCCATTGAGGTTGATACCTGTTTCATCAACATGGATGCAAGGGCTGTTGATAAGCTTGGACTTGGCTCGGTTTTCGAACTTTTCCAGGGCTTGGTAAGCCTCTTGGTTGAAGTTGAAGACAGAGCCCTGGCTTACAGGCAGTCCGAGTTGGTCGGAGAAGTAGTCATTGATTCGACCATAGGGCAACATCTGGTACTGAGACATATACACCGATGTAGACTTGACCTTGGAACCATACTGCGTGTTGCTCTTCACATGTTCCGGGAATGGGGCCACATATCTGTGGCCCTGACTATCCTTCAGCACTTGGGCCCGGTACTCAGTCACATGCGTCGTCACTTTGATGTCGAACACCTGTCTGGCCTCGTAGCCTGCATCTCTGTATTTGCCTTCGGGCAAAGTGCTTCTGTCCAGCTCAATAATTTTGATTTCATCCGGATCCGCCACACGTTTTAGGTTCTTACCCACACGCCCAGGTTGCCCACCCGGCTTGAGACCTGAGGACTTGCCTGTGGAAGTCTTCTCTCTGTTGGGGTCAGATGAAGGGGATTTACTGGAGTTCCTGCTGGTGAGGCTAAAGCGTATCAGCAAGGTCTCCAAGACCTTCGACTGCAACTCGATCATAGAGAGCAATGCAGGCGAAGCATCCTTTTCTTGATCCAGTACTGTTTTAGAGTCTCGGATGATAGTTTTGATATTTTCACGTGTTAATTCCATACGATCGAAACCTAGTGTTTTCCTGTACTAATAGTATATCATAGGTTTTCAAAGTGGATTTTGGCTTCCATAGAAACGATTGAGCGAATTTTAAATTTTCATGTGAGGGGTTTTGCAAGTGAGCTGCAAAATCATGCTTAAAAGGCATCTCTGCATGGTCTAAGTGGCTTCTCGTCATGACCTGAGGATCAACCCAAAATTATGGAATTTTCGCAAAAAACCTGTCAAGCTTTTTTTGATATTTTTTTCAAGTTTTTTAGGGGCTTCTAGAGTCTAAGCAGCTTTCATATCCAAGCAAAATACCCCTGGTGAACAGTTACGAAATATTTTCATAAATCATATACAAATCTTACAATACAGTTATTAGCTCAACTATGATAGAAACCACTGCAATGTCTTCAGTCAATTGAATAATCGATTGTTTTTCAATTTATCCGTATAACTTTCTTGATATGACTATAATAACAATATAGCTCAGGAGAAAAATAATGAAAAAAGCACTAAAAGAGTTGATCAGTAAACGGCATATTGATGGCTTAAGTGGATCTATCCTATTCGATTTGGATCACAAGGATTACATCTATGTAAGCGACCAAACAGGGAAAGTTAGTTTCGAAAAAAAGCCCAGTGACTGCATCATTGAGATCAGTGAGGATGATCTGATGGACCTCATGACAGGTAAGCTTGATCCTCTTCACGCATACATGGGTGGAAGACTCAGAGTGAGTGGCGACATGAGCATAGCCATGCAGCTACAAGCTTTGCTGTCTTAGCACTAAAAAGATTGTCCAATGTCAACTTGTATTCTGTTACTGGACTTTTTATTTGAGTCACGATTAAACAGGTGTGCTGCACTGACGACTATCGTACCCATAGGCACCCAAATCTCTGCTGACATCCCTGCAGAATAACGCAAATCTTTAAGAGAAATATCACTAGTATACACATTGCCCGCATCAAAAAACAAAGAAGGAGTTATAAATTCCGGCTTTGGTGATGGCAATAAAACCTCAAGCCCTCCAGTTAACAGTATGTTCCCACCAATGCTCTGATTGCTTATTTTTGAACCCAAAGACCCATAACTGTAACCGCGAACTGTGCCAAATCCGCCAGCATGGAACCGTTGGAAAAATGGCAGATCTCCACTATATGTGCCATACCCTTGTCCCCAACCGATTGAAAGCCTGGATTTAAATACCACAGGCTGTTCATACGCATCAAAAAGGTGAGTGTAATGAGAAAGATCCATTTCCACAACACCGTACTCAACAAACTTATCAATAAGTGGCAGTCCAATCTTACCAGTCAGGTCCAACTTAAATCCATCAGTAGGATGTATAAAACGATTCAGTGTGCTATATGACCAACGAGTTGTGAGCAATAGCTCTTGCAACGAACGACCATGCTGCTGAACAAACTGGTGTACATAGTCAGGAGATGAATCCAATGCAGTTAGGTCCATCGTTTTCAGCATTAACTGACTTGATAGCTCTCCCATCTTTGAAGTCAACCAAGTATGTCCATAAAAGATATTCGCTTGATCCAATTTAAATCGTGCTGATTTAAGGCTCTTGGTATTCTTCTTGTTGAAACCCAGACCCATAGTTGAAGATGACTCATAAAAATTAGCTGGCTGTGACAGATATAAATTAATTGATTGCTCAACCTTACCCATACTTGTACTCAGTGTCAGGGTGTTGCCCGTATCAAGCCAGTTCTTATTGTCAACAGCTGCACTAATACTCGCACCATACCCCCCCGTACTGTAATTAAGGCTCAAACTAGCTTGAGTATGACGCGCATTCTCCTCAATATACACAACAACATCAACTTCGCCGTCCTTCCCAGAGACAGGTTCTGTCAAAATTCTAGCCTGTTTGATAAAGGATGTATTCATTAATCTTTGCTTGCTTTTATCTGCAGCACTTGGATTAAATAAGCCGCCTTCATGGAACAAAACCATTTTACGCAAAGCCATTTCATCAGTACGTTGATCTTTGAATATCAGGCGCCTAATCTTTGGCAATGCCTTCTTAAATCCCTGAACTGTGAGATACACATTGTTCCCTCTCACTTCCTTTATTTCTGCATAGATCTGCAATGACTTCCCATTTTCAACATGCTTTTCTGAAGATTTCTTGATAAGCTCTTCAATAGTGCTGTAGTTGTAGCTATGCCCCTCTAACTCTTTGAATGAAGAAGCTATCTCTGCAGGAACTCCACTCATCGATACCGATTTCACTTGATACAATGCGCCAGGATCAATGGCAAGTTGCAGAGCCACCTGCCGAGAATTTAGAGTTATCACTTTGGTCTTAATAGCAACATCAAAGTAACCACTGCGTCTAAACTCCATTAACAGCTTAGCTTTTGCTACTTCTATTTTTCTCTGACTGTATATATTGTCTTTCTTAAGCCACGACAACCATGTTGTTGGGTAAACATCCATAACTTTAAGCAAGTGATCTTGCTTAAAAACTGGCGCACCGGTAATATCGATCGTTTTAACCAATAACGGTTCCTGTTCAGTGATATCAATATCAATAAATACACTTTGTCCATTTTCTGTTGTACTGAGATCTATCTTAATGTCAGCTGTATGCCCTTGCATAGCCAATTGAGACTTAACCTCTCTAACCCAACTGTCAAGTTTGCTTTGGTTGAATACCTGAAACTTCTTAAAACCTTGTGACTCAAGACTATCGCTCAACACCTCTTTTTTCACTGCTGATAAATCGCTGGAAATTTTGTACCCACTAATCTTAGGGTTTTCTACAAACTTAAATCGAACTTTTCCATCTGCTTTTTTCGCATCTACACGCTTGAACCATCCTGTGCTATAGAGCTTTTTGATTGCATCATTGATTTGTTTATCTGAATTAAGGTCCAACCCATGGAGAACATCTTCAACCCTTATTTTATCAACTAACTGAACACCCTCTAGTTCATAACGAGCAGCCCATGTATGCGCACACAAGCACACAACTAATATAAGTCTAAACATATAATATCTCCGAAAAAGGCCCAATAAAAGCCGCGCCAAGACAGCCTGCTAACCACAACTGTGAATCGAGTCGATCAAGTATCCCACCATGTCCCGGCAACAGATTCCCTGTGTCCTTGACTTTCAATAACCGTTTTATCAAGCTCATCCATAGGTCCCCTAATATAATCAACAAGATGAATACAACTGACCATATAATATAAGAAGACTTGTGGATGTCAAAGAAAAATGCCACCATGATTAACCAAATGCCCATCGTGATAGCTGCAGCAACAAAACCACGGCATGATTTATTTGGAGAAACCCAGTAGCCCAGTGGCTTTTGAGAACCTAGAAAATAAGCACTTGAATCACCCACCCATGCAGTTCCCACGAATGCCAGCCATAAGTGCGGCTGTTTTATTGCACACAAAATGTGAATCACTGCTGCTGAAGCAATGACTGGCCCCAATAAAACAGGAGCTAATAATTGCCTATATACTGCTGTGTGAGGCCCAACCATTAACATCATTGACAACATCACCAAGCACATCATGATTTGCAAAACCATCAAACAATGACCGAGGACGACTCCCCAACTGCACCAAAAAAATCCAGCCAGCGCTAAGGCTAGAGTGCAAAAAAGAAATGCCTGCCATCTTGAGAGCTGTGATAATAAAATCACTTCAGCCAAACACAGCCCTACCAACAAAAACACAATGGATGCATAAACCCACACAGGCCAACTGAAAATGAACAAGCTTGCTAAAATGTACAGCAGAAAAAAAGCTGTTAAGATGCGCTTTCCTCGATTTGACAAGGTGTTCTCCCGAATCTTCTTTGACGAGACTTATATTGACTGAGAATCTCCTCAAGGCTCTCTACATTAAAGTCTGGCCAATATACATCTGGGAAAAAAAGTTCAGCATAAGCAATTTGCCATAGAAAACTATTGCTGATCCGTTGCTCTTTCCCTGTACGTACCAATATATCAATGTCAGAATTACGCCGGCTCATGTATGTGGCAAAATCATCCAAACAACCGTCTTCTTGCCAGCACTTTGCCATATGGCTCAGATGCCATTGGCCACTGTAGTTGATAGCAATATGTATGGTCAATTTTGGGTCTTTTAAGCTGTTTTCTTTGAGAATTGATAAAGAATCTTGGACATGCCTCGGCAGTTTCGTCACATCCCCAATCACATCCAAAGCTATATTTTCCTGTAGTAACTTAGCTGCCTGCTCATGAACAGCGCGACATAACAGCTTCAGTAAAAAATTTACCTCAAATTCAGGACGATGCAGATAGTTCTCACAACTCATAGCAAAAAAGGTTAGCTCTTGTACACCTATATCAACAGCATAACGCACCAATGGCTCCAACACCTTATAACCCGCCAGATGTCCTTGAGTGCGATTGAGATTACGTTTATTAGCCCAGCGGCCATTTCCGTCCATAATAAAGGCTATATGTCTGGCTTTCATTAAATTTCTTCAAGTTCTTTTTGTTTGATTTGAAGCCTACTATCAATGCGAGAGATATATTCATCCGTTAACTTCTGTATACCAACTTCCTCACGATGCAACTCATCTTCTGTCACCAGACCTTCACTCTCATTTCTCTTAAGCAGCTGTAAATAAACTCTTCTGTGCTGCCTAATGGCCACTCGTGCTTTCTCGGCATCAGCTTTGACAACTTTGATAAGCTCCTGACGACGCTCTGATGTGAGCATAGGCATATTCACTCTCACCTTATCCGCTGACACATTGGCTTTCACCCCAAGATTGCTTTCATCTATGGCCTTGCCGACAACCTGGACCATTTGCACTTCCCACGGTGTGATATTCAGTGTTGTAGCATCTTCATTCGTCACATTAGCCACTTGGCTAAGCGGCGTATCAGTACCATAATAAGGAACGGTCACCTGATCTAAAAAACTTGGATGTGCACGACCTGTTCGTATCTTATGTAAATCTACCTGAAAAACATCAATAGTTTTTTCACATTTTTGCTTAAATTCTGTACTCATCAATCACCTCATGTCGTAATTATTGTGCCAACTGACTCTCCCTTGACAACCTTTTGCAAAGCATCAGGAACATTCAAATCAAAGACACAAATAGGAATGCCGTGCTCATAGCACTGATAAAAAGCCACCATGTCCATAACTTGATAGCCTTTTTCTATAACATCATTATAATTTAAGCGAGAAAAATATCTAGCATCCAAATATTTCTCGGGATCTTTATCAAAAACCCCATTAACACGAGTCATTTTAAGAAGGGCATCTGCCTCACACTCTATAGCTCTAAGTGACGCAGCAGAGTCAGTGGTCACCAATGGATTGCCCGTTCCGCCAGCAAAAACGACCATTCGACCAAGCCGCATATGCCGCAAAGCTTTTCTGACATCAAAGCCACTAACAATGCCAGGAATACTCAATGCTGACATAATCCGCGTTTCAATTCCATGCCTCTCACAGACATCACGAATAGCCAAAGCATTGATGACCGTGGCAGTCATTCCCATGCTATCACCCGTCACCCGCGTGATCCCATATTCGGCTAATTCTTTCCCACGAAAAAAATTACCACCGCCAATCACGAGACCTACCTCACACCCTAAGGCGATGATTTTTTCAATCTCTTGGACAATATAGTCAATAACACTTAGCTCTAAAGACGAATCACTATGGCCTCGCAACGATTGTCCGCTTACCTTTAAAATAACACGTCTATAACGAAGATCCATTATTGCTGCTTACTCCTGGCCTAACTCAAAACGACTAAATGCAGTTACCACAGCCTTATGAGATTTAAGATAGTCTCTCACTTTCCTCTTCGTATCATCACAAACAAATTCTTGCCCACCTAATATTTGGCTATCAACAAATTTATCAATTTTTCCTTTCAAAATCTTTTCAGAAACTTCAGCTGGCTTACCCATCTCTGCAACTTGCTTATTAAAGACATCCAACTCATCTTGCATGACTTTTTTAGGGATATCATCTTTAACAAGGCCTTGTGGGTCAGATGCGGCTATTTGCATAGCTATGTTCGCCCCTACTTCTTCATCGTCTCCTTCCCACCTCACAATAACAGCTATACGCTCCATGTGGACATAATGAGACATCTTTTGGCCATCCGCACGAATAAACTGGCAACGGCTCACAACAATATTTTCACCCAGTTGCTGAACAAGCTCTAAACGCACTTGTTCAACGCTTGCTGATGCAGAAATCTTTTCTTCTAGAAGCTTCTTAGCATCCGCTGCTTTGCTGTCATAAGCTACCTTGGCTATATCAGATGTAAACTTCTGAAATAACGCATTTCTTGCCACAAAGTCTGTTTCACTTTTCACTTCCACAACAACAGCACCTAACGAACCTGAATAAGCTTGCACACTCCCTGATGCTGTCACCCGATCTTTTTTCTTATCAGCCTTTGATTTAGCATCAGCGCGTATGAGCTTGATAGCTTCATCCATATCACCATTTGCCTCCTGGAGAGCTTTTTTGCATGCCATCATCCCAGCACCTGTTTTCTGGCGAAGAGAAAAAACACTTTTGGGACTAATTTTTATTGGACTCAGTTTATCGCTCATTTTTCAGCTCCTTTCTTTGCAGCAGTCTTTTTAGTAGTAGCTGACTTGGCCTTAACGGGTTTTTTCTTAACATTCTCAGATGACTCTTTAGCTTTTGGATCTTGGGCAGCAGCTGCTTTTTCATCCTTATTCTCTACATCATTTTCTTCGGCCACTTTAGTCGCTTTTTTCCTGACGACTTTTTTCACTGCAGGTTTTTTCTCACTCTCTTTAGCAACTTTTTCAGATTCTTTACCTGCTGATTTCTTAGCTACTTCCTCAGCAGCTTTCTTTTTAATACGGTTAACCACGACTTTTTTCTTTTCATCTTCAACAATATGTCTTTCTTTAATGCCTGCAACTAAATCAGCCACATGTTTGATGAAAAACTTTAATGAACTCATCGCATCATCGTTGGCAGGAATGACATAGTCAATTCCAGCAGGCGACGCATTGGTATCAACAAGGCCCACAATAGGAATGCCGAGCTTATTGGCTTCAGCAACTGCAATAGATTCATGCTTCACATCAATCACAAATAATGCATCTGGAAGCTTATCCATATCCTTCACTCCACCCAAACTGGCCTCCAGCTTGGAATGCTCTCGCATCATGCATAAACGCTCTTTTTTAGTCAAACCCTCAAGCTTTCCTGACGCCAAATCAGTTGATAAATTCACTAATCTTTTCACACTTGCACGAACTGTTTTAAAGTTCGTTAACATTCCACCGAGCCAACGGCGATCAACATAAGGCATATGACAGCGCATAGCTTCTTCTGATACAACTTTCTGAGCAGTAGACTTGGTGCCAACAAAAATAAGCGTTCCGCGAGCCTCAATCAGTTTTTGAATAAACACCAATGCTTCTTCAAAACAAGCTTTAGTCTGCTGTAAATCAATAACATTAATCCCTTGACGTTCTGTGAAAATATATTTTCCCATCTCAGGATTGCGAAAACGTTTGCTGTGGCCAAAATACGCGCCACTTTTAAATAACTCTTCAATATTAATATTCATTGAGTATACTCCATTAGGGTTTTAGACTCACACATAACCGATACCGCCATACACTCTCTTACAAGAGCCACCCAAGCCATAACTTTAATTACATGCGTTTTGTTGAAACATAGCACATACAATTATCCAATACAAGAACATTGGATCATTCTGTAATAGCAATTTAGTAATGTCACCCTTAACAGATTAGAAATGTCACCCTGAGA
>CAZMRQ010000048.1:0-8877 GCA_964568795.1 uncultured Gammaproteobacteria bacterium
TGGTTTTTTGGTTTAACAGAACGACTGTTGGCTACAAGCGTTTCAGTCTCATTTTTGGATTAGAAAATACTGCAGCACCTCAAAGCGCTACTTGCCTCGTAAAATACAAAACAATAAAGCAAAAAAAAGAAGATAACAGTAAAACACATATGGAACAACTTCAAGTGGCGAAATGTGAGCAACAGTACTCGCCAGCAATACCTGGCCACCATAAGGAATTAAGCCCTGAAAAACACATGAACTAATATCCAGCCAAGCAGCACTCACATGCTTGGGAATTCTATATTTTGCAGCCAAAGAACGGGCCATTTCTCCCGATAAAATAATGGCAATAGTGTTGTTTGCCAAAAGAATGTCCAATAAGCCTGCTGCGCCGGCTATCACCAATTGTGCCAACTTCTTTCCCGATCGATTGTTTGCCAACAGCGCTGTTAATTTTTTGGTTGTTTCCTTGACCATATCAGGCCCAACGAGACCAAACAACCCGCCCACTAAGAGGGATAACAACAAAATAGGACACATCGATATAAACCCATGATGAATGCCCTGACAAAATTTAATCACTGAATACTCAGGATGTATAAACCAACCTATCACCCCAGCAATAATTGTACTAAGCGAAATGGCTGAAAAAACATGCATCCCCGATATAGCTAGCACCATCAAAACAAAGTAAGGACTGATAAGCCACCATGAGAAATCGCCATACACCACTGCTGATGATGACTTAACCTGCGTGATTAATATAACAATTGTCACACAACCTGCTATACAGGCCACCTTAGCGTTAAGCACTAATTTCTTGCGCATATCAGCCTCTTGAGACATGACTGCTGCTATGGTCGTATCGGATATCAACGACAAATTATCTCCAAGCATCGCTCCACCAATCACTGTCCCAGCCATCAAAGGAACCGATACACCGATTTGATCACTCAGCCCCACTGCCACAGGCATGATGGTTGCTACAGCCCCCATAGATGTCCCTATAGCCGTGGCAATAAATGCTGTAACCAAAAAAACACCTGTAAGAATGAAACGTGGTGAGATCAATGACAACGCGGCATTCACAGTGGCCTGCGCACTCCCAATCTGCTGCGTCACTGTACTAAATGCACCCGCTAATAAAAAGATCACACACATAGTGACAATATCCCTATGCCGCATGCCTTCTAATAAAGCTTGCATGCGTTCTTGTGCATCACCCCGACGGCATAGCCATGCACACGCAATACCTGGGAGTATTGCAGTAACAGGCGGCAACTGATAAAAAGCATCTTCCACCCCCAGGTAGCTAAAATACAATCCAGTGCCCACAAACACCAAGATAAAAATTAACATCGGCAGATACTGCCTCATTAAAAACACGTCATACACCCCATTTTATTTGAGATTATTCTAACCATATATTCTATCACAATACTACTTATTTAAGAGCTGGCGGCGGTAGTCATAAAGAACCATTGAAGCTGCCTGAACAACGTTTAAACTTTTAAAGTGCTCTGCTGTATCGATACGTATCACTGTATCACAGTGCTCTTTCACCAGTCGTCTTAACCCTTTCCCTTCTGAGCCCATCACAATAACTGTATGCACAGCATCAAACTTCTGCTCCCCCAAAATGGTCTGCCCATGCTCTGAAGTGCCATATACCCAATAGCCTTGTTGTTGACGCTGTATTATCCAGCGCACAAGATTATTGACTGTCACAATCGGAATAAGCTCAGTAGCACCTTGAGCAACCCTTCTAACGACAGGATTAATAGGCACTTGATTATGCTTGGGAAGAACTATAGCATCCACCCCCAAAGCACACGCAAGTCGACACAGTGACCCCAAGTTCTGCGGGTCTTGAATGCCATCACAAACCAACACACACTGATATTTTAACCAATCATCCTCTGCTACAACTAACTGATCCACAGATACTGTGCACACGATTTTTTGTTTCTGGTAGGACTGCCTAAACTCGGCAGGCACAGAGCAAAGATCTGACACTTGATGTACTGGCACCCCCTGTTGAACCAATATCTGTAATTGATCCCTTTTAGCTTGCCAGCTTTTTTGATCCACCCATAACTTTTTGGGTTTAACAGTTATTGGCTTCTGCCACTTTAGTGCTTTACATAATGACAGCACAGGCTGCCAACCACATATCCAATCTGTTTCTTTCAAGTTTAAACCCTCTGTTTCTCTTATCATGCCTTGATCTTAGCTAGCACGCAAGGGCTTCATCCTCGACTGAACATTCCCTGCAGACCTATACCCACTTTACACACAAAGATCTTGTCTGACTATCTAAAATCCATCATACTGCTTGCAATAACTGTTTGACTGAAACTATGCAACACAACCTCTTTGCATTTAGTATGCCGGATATCCATGGCAACACCATCCATTTCCAACAATTCCACAATCAAGTAGTCCTACTGGTCAATACTGCATCCATGTGTGGCTTTAGCAAACAAATACATCTTTTAGATATTCTAGCAAAAGAATACTCAGATGGGCTTTCAATCATCTGCATCCCATCCCATGATTTTGGCCAAGAACACTCTGCTAACAGTGATAACGTATGCCACTCGCTAACAGCCAAAAACATCCACCTCATGCACCCCCAGTCGCTTAGTGGGCCTAATGCACATCCTTGTCTTCACTGGATCACAACTCAGTGTTCTTGGCTAGCTCGCCCACGATGGAATTTTTATAAATATATCTTCACCCAACACGGTCAACTTCATGCATGGTACTCCCCTTTCACTTCACCTCTTAGCATGCGTCTAAAACGGGAAATCACCCATCTTCTTGATCACCCTCATTCATTGGCATAAATACTGCAATTTCACTTGCTGTTGATACATCCGCTGTTGTGAGCCTATTGATCTTGACTGGCGTTATTGCTAGCGAACATTTCTTAACATTGCTAGCTCACAGCTACGGTTTCAAATGACTTAGCATGTGCGTGATGATGCCGGCATTCTCAATCTCAACAACACTGCTTCAACGCGCCATGAACTCTGCAAGAAAATCCTTGTGCTTTTAATCTATCTGCATTTGTAGCAATTTCATAAAAACATGTTATAATCTCTAGGCATCATACGATAAGTCGAGATACTATGCTAAAAAGAAATACCCTGCTGTATTTAATTACCTTTCTATTGCCAGTTACCTATGCCGGCATTCTCACTCCGCCGCCGCCACAGCTGCAGGTGAAATCATATATATTGCTAAATGCTGACAATGGCCAAGTCATTGCTGAAAAAAATGCCGATATGAAACTTCCTCCTGCTAGCTTAACTAAAATCATGAGCATGTATGTTATCGCTGAATCACTTGCCAACAAACACTTGCAGCTCAATGATACAGTTACTGTGAGCCCAAATGCTGCCAAAACAGAAGGCTCACGTATGTTCCTCAAACCTCATGAACATGTAGCAATAAAAGACCTCATCAAAGGCATGATGGTTGTTTCAGGGAATGATGCCACGATAGCTCTTGCGGAGTATTTAGCAGGCACAGAACAGTACTTTGCCACAATGATGAACCACTATGCATCTCAGCTCAATCTGACAAACAGCTTCTTTGTTACAGCCACTGGCCTCTCTCAGAACAAACATACAGCGACAGCAAGAGACCTTGGGACTATTGCCTATAGACTCATTCAATCTCACCCCAAGTTAATGTATTTGTACCAAGACAAATACTTCAGCCACAATAAAGTGAAACAAACCAATCGAAATAGACTTCTCTTTAAAGACAAGAATATCACTGGACTAAAAACTGGCCATACAAGCGAAGCCGGCTATTGCCTTGTTGCCTCCCAAACAATCGATCAGCAAAATCTTGTTGCTGTTGTCATGGGCGCACAATCAGAGCTAAGTCGGGATTCCGCTACACAAACGCTTCTCAACTACGGCAACCGCTTTTACAGCAACCTTAACCTGTTTAAACCAGGTGAAACAATAAGTAAACTCCGTGTTTATGGCGGCAGTGATAAATTTGCAGAATTGCAAGCCCACCAACTTATTTCTCTGACAATCAAAAAAGGAGAAAAAGCCAACATTGAATACACCATCACTCAAAGAGATATAAGTCTTCCTATCAATCCTGACAATGCAATTGCTGACCTGCATGTATTAAAAGATGGAAAGAAAATAAGTACATATCCTCTCTTTAGCGTCCAAACAATTGCTCGAGGAGGGGCTGTGAGACGCTCCTGGGATACTGTAGTCAAATACTGGAACAAGGTATATGGCTCATAATCCTCTGTGCTTTCATAATCACACATATTGCTCTCTGGATAACATCGCAATCAGCCCATTTGATAAAGGCTGGCTGTATGGCCAGGGTATTTATGACGTCATCCCCTTCATTGAAAAACAACCCCTGTGGCTTGAAAAACACATCAAAAACTGGCTGTACGCACTGTCATCCATTCAACTGAACAATGAATTAGATTGGCCAGAAATCATCTCACATCTCATCAATAATTATAAACAGGATCACGGCTATATCTATTTACACGCCTCTCAAGGTGCAGGATTGAGCAGACTAGAACCTTCAAACTCAGCTTCTTATCTAGCCATCCCACAAGATTACAGCTTCCCTTCTATGGAAGAAGCTTCAGCACCTCTTAAAGTAGTCGTAGCCCCAGACAATGAACGCTGCAATACCAGAAGTTTCAAGCATTCCAGCCGGTTTCACTACCGCTTCTTACAAGAACAAGCACACAGCAATGGTTATGATGAAGTCATATTTCATAAAGACAACCACTTGCTAGAAGGATGCTCAAGCAATGTTTTCTTGCTTCGCAATAAACAAATACTCACACCGCCTGAGAAGTACATCTACCCAGGCATTACCCGCAGCATTATTAAAGAAATAGCCCCTCAACATGGCCTTAGGTTTATTGTAACAGACATCCACCTCGATGACATACGTCCAACAGATGAGCTCTGTATCTCTGGATCACTCAGAACGCTCAGACCAATCGAGTTGATCAATCACCAAAAACTCTCTTGCGGACCCGCATGGGCCACCTTATTTTGCGCTTACCAACAGGCTTGCTATGAACACGTTCGTCACTATCAAGAAGTTACATGCCTCTGAATACAATGCCGTTTATGCCTACATGAAATCATCCGTTCGGTGGCCTGAATGTCACGAACTTTTATTTGTTGACCACTTGCCCGTATACACCTTGGGACTACGTAACAAACCCGTTGATATACATAGCAGGACCACCATCCCTGTTATTCAAACAGACCGTGGCGGACAGATCACTTATCATGGACCAGGGCAAATAGTCATCTACCCGTTATGCCACCTCCCTTCACTAAAATGCGCCCCAACGTCATTCGTTCACCAACTTGAAATCATCCTCATTGAAACACTTGCACATTTTGGACTAAAAACAAACGCCGACCCCTTGCGGCCAGGACTCTATGCTAATGGGTTGAAAATAGCCTCTATTGGCCTCAGAGTACGTCAGCACCGTTCCTACCACGGCATAGCCCTTAATCACCTAATGGATTTAAGACCATTTGACAATATTGCCCCTTGTGGCTACGATGATATCCAGATGACACAGGTTTCCGAATTCATAGATGTCAGCCGTGATGAGTTAACTTCTGTGTTTATCGAGAAATTCTGCCATCAATTTTCACTCAATAAAGTCTATGACACACAAACAACGTAATCAAGAAAAACTCGCTCGGATACCCATCAAAGTTATACCACAAGAAAAGTCTCTGCCTAAACCACCATGGCTTAAAAGAAAGCTCAATGCCAATGAACTAGAGAAAGTGCTAAAACTCAAAAAACAATTTAGCCACATGAGTCTGAATACTGTCTGTGAAGAAGCCAGCTGCCCGAATATCCTCGAATGCTATGCCAGCCAAACTGCTAGCTTCATGATACTAGGGGATAAATGCACCAGAAGATGCAGTTTTTGTGATGTTGCTCACGGAAAACCAGATCCAGTTGACCCCGATGAGCCTCACAATTTAGCAGAAGCTATTGCCCAGTTGGATCTAGCTTATGTGGTGATCACATCCGTTGACCGTGATGACCTGCTTGATGGTGGCGCCCAGCATTTTGTCGACTGCATCTCATCCATTCAAAAAAGATCTCCAAAAACAAAAATAGAGATACTTGTTCCAGACTTTAGAGGACGGATGACAAGAGCTCTTGACATCCTGGCACAAAACCCCCCAAATGTCTTTAATCACAATATAGAAACCCACTGGCGTCTTTACAAACAAGCACGACCAGGCTCAGACTATCAATGGTCACTCGACCTATTGCAAAATTTCAAAAAGCAACATCCAGGGATACCCACAAAGTCTGGGCTGATGGTTGGCTTAGGGGAAACCGATGATGAAGTCATTCAAACATTGCAAGACCTACGTGCCCACCAAGTTGATATGTGCACCATTGGCCAATATCTCCAGCCCAGTCCTTACCACATGCCTGTCACACGGTATGTTCACCCTGATCAGTTTAAATCATATGAGAAAATCGCCTATGACTTAGGGTTTACCAATGCTGCATCAGGGCCGTTGGTGCGCTCTTCATACCATGCCGATATTCAAGCACAAGGAGCTTCTGTGTCATGATCGAGCAACTTATACATGCAGTGGAAAACCATTTGCTTCTTGTTCAATCGCTGGCTTTCCTCGTTGCCTTCCTTGAGTCATTAGCCATAGTAGGGACAATCATCCCAGGAAGCGTCACCATGCTGCCTTTCGGACTCATGCTTGGCTCTGGAAAACTCCCTATAGGCAGCACACTTGCGATTATAGTTGCCGGGGCGTTTATTGGTGACTATGTGAGCTTCTTAGTTGGCTGCCACTACAAAGAACGTATTAATGACTGGAAGTGGTTCAAGAAAAGACCTGAGTGGCTCTCAAAGGGACGTTACTTTATCGAACACCATGGTGGAAAAAGCATTATCATAGGCCGTTTTTTTGGCCCACTGCGTAGCTCAGTCCCTCTCCTTGCTGGCGCTCTCAAGATGGGGCATAAATCGTTTGTCATGGCAGCAATACCTTCTGTCACTATGTGGGCAATTATTTATCTTTGTCCTGGCTATATCCTTGCTGCATGGGGGGCGAAACTAGGCTGGGCCCACTGGATTGCGTTAGCCAGTATCATCACACTAATCATTCTTTTTGTTGCCCAACAATTTTGTCAACGCATCATTTTTTCTCTGACCCAGAATAAATTTCTAACACTCCCAGAACACCTTGTTCCTATTTGCTGGATAGTCCTTATTCTCTGCACAATTTATGCATTATTGGCTAGCAGTGTCAGCTTGGGTTATGTTGACTCATTAAATACATTAGCACACCAAACATTGGATATTATACGCACCCCAATAAGCAATAAAATAAGTACTGTGTTTAGCATCAGCGGCGATAAAAAAACACTTTTCCTCATGTGCGTATTTGGTGCCCTGACCTTACTGATTCAAAAACAATACCGATTATTGATTTTACTGATTGTTCCTATCGTATGCCAAGTGACTTTAGTTGAAGCTAGCAAGCTACTCACTGCCTGCCAACGCCCCATTAGCCATGTTGTTCAGAACATTCACTCTTACTCTTTTCCCAGCGGCCATATTTCTGCTGTTGCAGTTCTTAGCTATGCTATCTGTCAGGTGGCTTTAATTAATCAGCCCGCTAGAATGCGTCTAATAGCAGCAATCTCCCTTTCTCTTTGGACCGCATTTGTCCTCTTAAGCCAACTCATCCTGGAAGTACACTGGGTATTCGATTTGATTGGTGCACTGATAGTATTTGGTATCACATCATGCCTCTTAAAAATTATTATTGAAACACTTCCACCTATTAAAGAAAAACTGAGTCAAACAACGATTGTGCTTCTTGTTTGCTCAGGCTTACTCTCTCAAGCACTCATGATTTACATTCAATACAATAGTGGCCGTTACTTATTACACCAAGAAACCCCCTGTCATCTGCAAACACAAGCAACTCTTTAAACCCTATATGAATCCTGTAGTAAAAAACACCGATGCATCCGCCGGCACCCCCTTAGTCTCTGCTAACAGAAACTGCCTCTTGCTGCTATGTTCACTGTGTAACCTTAGCCACATAGATCATTTATCAGTGTTGGGTAGTTTCATCAAATAAAGCGTCAACCGACATAACAATCACAAGTCTTTACATCCGCCTCTCACATCTTTTTTTGTTTGCATAATGAACACACCGCCGCATTGTTCCACCTGAAGCCATATAATGAATATTAAATTTTCTTATATCATAGAATAAAATCAAAACACATAAACAAATACAACATATTGATACATTGACTGCAGAACTAATAGACAGTAAACTTATCAAACAATTAAAGTTGACCTTTATGGACCTCCCATTGCTTCACGCATTTGCACAAATCCACCTTGATGGTGAAAACTTAGGATCCAATGCTGAAGGAGCAATGCCTGACGAATTATTAGCACACCTGAGTTCGGTCTATGCGCATTACTCCAACATCAATCCACTCTTCACAAAACTGAGAGAGCAGGCTGATTTGTTGCTCTCACTGAATACCAGTGATGACATCTGCACACACCTACAACAACACGATCAGGCCATTTTCAAGGCTGGCTGGAGGATGGATGATAGTAGACACGCCATATACATAAGCGTTCAAAAAAAGCCACATTCTGACTTGTATTCAGTGACAATTTATAATAGAGGACTAGGTGTCAATGAAAAACATGCCGTTGTATTTGATACAATCGGCAAGCAAAAAATTGTCCCCTACGCCACATACAACTATGTGCGCATAAAAAATGAATTGATACTCAAAGAGTTCATAAGCAAGCTCATTGCTCCAACTCAGGATTCATTT
>CAZMRQ010000049.1:0-8794 GCA_964568795.1 uncultured Gammaproteobacteria bacterium
CAGCTTTAACTGTGCCACCCCTGATAACCTCAGTCACAATAATGCCTATATCACTTATGATACTATCCCTGACATCAAAAGCTTTGTTGATGCATAGGAAAATTGAGCTTAATTCTTGCATCAGCCCCCCTTTATCCGATATGTTGTGAGCAACCAAGCAAATAGATCAATATGCGCATACAAAGATGGCTAGCACAGCTCGGCTTAGGATCAAGACGGGAAATAGAAAAATGGATTCAAGAAGGCCAGGTTCTGGTTAATAGCCAAAAAGCTCAATTAGGTCAACAGTTACACGGTGATGAACGCCTTCTCGTTCGTGGAAAAAAAGTTAATTTATCTCGTCCCTCGACGCAAATACTCCTGATGAATAAACCCTTTGGGTGCATTACAAGTCGTTCTGACCCAGATGGCAGACCCACAGTCTACCACTATCTTCCTCGCTGCCCTCATGGGCAGTGGCAAAATGTCGGCCGACTGGATTTTGGAACCACTGGCTTATTGCTCTTCACAAACAATGGCCACATCGTCGAGCGACTCACACACCCCAAACATCATGTGCGTCGTGGTTATAAAGTCAAATGCCAAAGGTCTCTAACCAACGAGGTATGTGATAAGCTAACAAGCGGCATCTCCCTTGAAGATGGTATTGCTCATGTGGACTTATGTGAGATCAAATCCAATCCAAAGGCAAAGAATACTATCTTATATTTGGAGGTCAGCGAAGGGAGGAACCGCTTGATCCGTCGCATTATGGATAAAATTGGCTTTCCCGTCTTAAAATTAAAAAGAGTTCGCTTTGGTCCTTGGGTCCTGCCTGATGACTTGCCATCTGGAAAAACCCTCACCATTCATCCCGACCACTGGCCCCAATGGTTGAAGGAGCTCAAGTGATACTCACAGCCCTACTGTGTTTAATGCCATTAGTGTTATGGCCGTTATACTCACAGCAATCACGCCGCGACAATATCATTTTGACAGCATGTCTTGTCTTAGCAGCAATATCCTATAACTTAACTGGCTCATATAAACAAGAAGCTTGGCTCACACATTTAAATGCCCAAGAAGTGAAACAAGCCCAGCACTTGCTCCAATCCCCACAAAATGTCATAGCCCAGCTGGAGCCTTTCTGTCAACAAAAGAAAGTTCAGGCTTGCTACTTATTAGCTGGATTATACCTTCAACTCAAGCAAAACCAGCAAGCCCTGCATGCGATAATACAAGCCTTTCAGCTGGCACCAGAAGATGAGCACATTCTCAAGCGCTATTGGCAATGCCGCATGGCAGCAAAACAATACCCCAGTCATTCTGAAAAACTGAAATTAAAAAAGCAATACCCTTGGCTAGCTAAATTAGTGCAATAGTCCCACTGACTCTCTACAAACTGCCCAACTGATTCTCCTCCACCCAGCGACGTATGAGTTGGCCGCAAACATCTGGCTTCTCAACAAGCAATCCATGGTACGCATCTACGTTTGCTCGCGCCATATGTGGATTAGCTAATCTCAAAGCATCATAGCCTTCTTGCAAATACTTTGGGCTCTTCTCAGCACAGATATATAACAAAGGCACTGGACAAGGGTCATGAAAAATGTTTTTATCAGCAACAGTCAGAAAGTTGTTGATATTCGGATCGAAATGCCATTGATACCCCCCGGCCACCCGACGAACTGAGTGACGAGCCAGTGGTTTCATGATGGAATCCTCAGGGGCAGGTTGCGCTGGAACCAATCGAAAACTGTCATACACTTCGCTTAGATCTTTTAGAGTACGGTGATGCCGACGCACAAACTTCCGTGTCCCTTCATAGCCACGCATCCACACAGCGGTAGGCGGATCTATCATCACGACCCCCTTCACCTTGTCTGATTTTTGCGCAGCCAAATATGCACATAAGCCGCCATAACTATGCCCCACTATGATCAGGTCATTATTAATAGCTGACAGGGCTTCTTGCACATGCACATCCAAACCATATTCATCCCGCCAGCCACTCCAACCCATACCTGAAAAATCATTGGCTATGGCCGACACGCCCATACTTTGAACCAACCACGTCCACCACGCACTATTGGCTATAAAGCCATGCAACAACAATAAATGTGGCTGATTGCCCCACACTCTTTGTGCCAACCATAATTGCTCATGCTGATATAATCTTAAACATCCAAACATCTTTTATGCTTTTCAATCCCTGCTCTTCATGCTAATATTTACTGTAAACTGTATGGGATTTAACTGCAATGCAAATATTATGGATGTTGGTACCTCTGGTCCTTTTTTATGTATCGTTTAAAATGTATGATATTTTTGTTGCCACAGCAATATTGATGGCATCCTCCACCCTGAGCCTTGCCGTGCAGTGGTTAAAAAACCGTCATATAGCCAAGCAAGATCTCATAGCATGGCTATTTATTTTGGTATTTGGCTCATTGACTTTGTTTTTCCACAATGATTTATTTGTCAAATGGAAACCTACTATCCTGTTTGGCATAATGACTTTAATCATTATCGGAAATTACTACCTGAAGCGCCGGCCTATATCAGCACTGTTGTTAAGTGATCGTGTTTCCTTACCTACACATCAATGGTGTGCAGTAGATCTTGCATTTTCAGGGTTCTATGGCTGCATGAGCATCACCAACTTTCTTATTTTCCGGTTCTTTTCCAACGAAGCATGGGCTCTCTTTAAAGCATTTGGGATATTGGGCGCCACTTTAGTCTTCACTATCATTATCGGTTTTTTTATTGCCAAAAACACCACTGATATCCAAAAAAGCCATGAATGAACTGTTTAATCAGATCCAAAAAACATTGCATCAAAGCTTTCCACATGCTGACATCTCTATCATAAATGAATCACACCAGCATGTAGGTCACGCCAATGCTGGTCCTGGCATTTACCACATTGCAGTAGAAATTAGTTGCCCACAGTTATCCGCACTTCCTAGAATCACGGCTCACCGCCAGATCTATCAATCTCTGACTCATTGGATGCCCCGCCCCCTTCATGCTGTTCGCATTGTGATCAAGCCCTGAATTCGCACCTGAGCATCTTTATCCACCTTCATTAAAGGGCTGCGGCACTCTCCTGAACCATAGTTCATTTGAGCCAAAAGCCATTTCACAGCCATGGGATTGGGCGCAGTTTCACAAGCCATTAACCAAGCACGTAGCTCCTGTGATAATTTCGGTTGATCCTGTCCATTAAGCCAGCAGTTGCAAAGCTTGCTCATCATCTGAGGCTGAACATTACTCACAACAGAAATTACCCCGTCACCTCCAGATGCGATGTACTGCTGAGTACCACTATCGTCTCCTGACCAGAGAAGAAAGTCGGCAGGCACCCCTTGACGTATTTGCTGACACCGCCTAGGATCGGCATCTGCATCTTTGAGACCTATGATATTGGGGTGTTTCGCTAGCTCTATAACTGTATTAACATCCAACTGACAGGCTGTTCGGCTGGGCACATTGTATAAAATAACTGGCTTGGCAACATGATCAGCCACATGTGAAAAATGGCTCAATAACCCTGCTTGTGTTGGCCTGAGGTAATAGGGCACTACAACCAGATAGGCGTGATGATGAAATAACGCAAATCTTTCAGCTTTTTCGATCACACGTTGTGTGGACGCATCCCCAATACCAACAATCACTGGCTTGGACACACCCTCTTGAATATATGCCAACATGCGTTCAGCTTCCTCATTACCCAATGTCATCGCCTCTGCAGTGGAACCTAAAAGCACGAGGCCATCCACATGACTTATTTGCCAATCATATAGATCCTGCCAGGCCTGCCAATCGACTTGTTGGTCTGATTGCATAGGGGTCGCTAACGCCGTATAGCATCCTTTATTCATAACTCATCTCCTCACTTGCCACTTTAACACAGTTGGCAGTGCAGTCAATCGCTGCCGTGAACCCCGATTCAATAATTCTCATGTCTGCACTGTGAACAAGTTATATTCATCATGCCTTGCATAAAAAGATCCACTCATGTATGATTTCAGTAATTACAGAAATAAATGAAATGCATCTAAATGAGACAGATAAAAGCTTTATAAGCCACTGCGGGACAATGGGAAGTCTTTGGGGATTCAATAAAACGATCGGCAAAGTCTATGCCCTTCTCTTTATTAGTGAACACCCTTTGTGTGCAGAACAAATGACTGGAATATTACATATATCACGGTCCAATGTCTGCATGAGCCTAAAAGAACTGCAAAGCTGGCGATTGCTTATCTGTGAACACCGCCCAGGTGATCGCCGTGACTATTTCAGCACCCTACCAGACGTATGGCAAATCCTTCGCACTATTGCTTATGAACGTAAAAGACGTGAAATTGATCCCACATTATCACATCTTCGCAACCTACTTCTTAATAATGACTCAACTTATGCACAGGGGCGTATGCAGCAAATGCATGATTTGATTGAAACCCTTTCAGACAGCTACAATGAACTTGACCAACTCAACCAAAAAGATCTGTTGCGGCTGATTGGGCTTGGTCGAAAAGTCAGTTATTTTTTCAATCGTAAGAAAAAACAATCATGACAGACCCGCTTGCACTTGCCCGTATTCAATTTGGGGCTAATATCACTTTTCATATCCTGTTTCCAACTATCAATCTCGCCCTCTCATGGGTGCTCTGCTACATCAAATGCCAGATAAATCGCCCTAATGGCGCATACTGGCTTCAGTGTTACAAACTATGGATCAAAATATTTGCACTCACATTTGCTTTGGGCGTTGTCAGTGGCATTACCATGTCAGCACAGTTTGGCACTAATTGGCCTGGGTTCATGACTTTCTCATCCGCTGTGGCCGGACCCTTATTAAGCTATGAAGTGCTTTCAGCATTTTTTCTTGAAGCCACTTTTCTTGGCATTATGCTTTATGGTCAAAAACGTGTCAGCCAACGATTGCACACCGTGTCTTGCTTTATAGTTGCATTTGGCACGACCTTATCTGCATTTTGGATTATGTGTCTTAGCAGCTGGATGCAAACACCCGATGGGGTCACTGTCATCCATAATAAAATCACCGTGCTCGACTGGTGGCGTGTCATCTTCAATCCCTCTATGTCTATTCGTCTTATACATATGCTGCTAGCTTCAGGCATCACCACTGGTTTTTTAATTATAGGGGTCAGCTGCTACCGCATACGCCGTGGCGTTGATGAATGGACACTGCTCCAACGAGCTTGCATATGTACTTTGGCTCTGTGCATATTACAAATCTTTAATGGCGATCTTCTAGGACTCAATAGCCACCAGCATCAGCCAGCCAAAGTTGCTGCCATTGAGGGGGTTTGGCAAGATCAATATGGCGCGCCTATGCTCCTCTTTGCTTGGCCCAATGAATCAAAAAAAACGAATGACTATGCCATAGGCATACCAAAACTAGCTAGCCTCATTCTCACTCATCAGCCCAATGGACTCATCAAAGGCCTAACCTCGTTTCCAGACAAACCTAAAATGGCTCCTGTATTTTGGTCATTTCGGGTCATGATAGCAACAGGGCTCTTTATGCTCTTTATGAGCCTTTTTGGCACTATTGCTTGCTATAAGAAAACATCCCGATTTGGTGAAAAATTTATCGCTCTAGCTCCCTATACAACATTCATTGGCTGGCTTGCCACATGTGCCGGATGGTATGTCACAGAGATGGGACGTCAACCCTGGCTCATCTATGGCTATCTCAAGACTCATGATGCAGCAAGCCATATTCCTGCTCACACCCTCCAAGGATCATTGCTGTCTTACTGCACTTTGTATGTTTTCCTTATTGGAGCCTACATTTCCACCGTATTCTACTGCGCTAGACGTTATGATCTTCACAAATCCTGATTGGTACCCTGTTATTTTCATGCTTATCCTTGGACTAAGCTTGCTACTCTACGTCCTCCTTGATGGCTTTGATCTTGGTGTGGGACTGTTATTTTTTACTGCTGATGAAAAAGAAAAAGATACCATGCTGAGCGCAATAGGGCCTTTTTGGGATGCTAATGAAACTTGGTTGGTATTGAGTATTGGCGTGCTATTAGTAGCATTCCCTCATGCTCAAGGAATCGTTTTTACCACTTTGTACATACCCACAACTGCAATGTTGATCGGCTTGATTTGCAGGGGAGTGTCATTTGATTTTCGTTCGAAAGCTAAAGCACCTCAAAAAAAGATGTGGGACACCCTTTTCTGGTTTGGCTCAGCCCTGACTTCTCTTTCTCAAGGATACATGCTGGGCCGCTATATTATGGGTTTCTCCTCAGCTCTGCAAGCGCAGATATTCGCCTGCTTCACTGCTCTGGCTCTCTTTTGTGGATACGGATTGCTTGGCGCCAGTTGGCTGATCCATAAAACTTCCGGTCAATTGCAAAGAAAAATGATTCAGCTGCTCCCCCGATACTGTTACATCATTATTCTCTGCTTGGTAGCCATTTACATTACCACCCCTCTATGCCTTAACTTCATCTCTGAACGCTGGTTAAAAATGCCGGATGCCCTGATTTGTGTGCTAATCCCTTTTCTCAGCATTTTCATTATGGGATTACTCGCTAAAATAGGCCGTCATATGCCCTTTAGACAAGATAAGTTTTCTTGGTTGCCACTGTTGTGCACTGCAGTCATGTTCGTCTTGTCTTTCAATGCTTTGGCTTATAGCTTCTACCCTTATATCATCCCTGAACAAATGGATATTTGGCAAGCAGCTTCTGACCCAAAAACCTTGGACATGATATTATGGGGGGTCATCCTAGTATTGCCCTGTATCTTAAGCTATACCCTCATGTCCTATCGTTTATTCCATGGCAAGTCCAAGCCCCTAAGCTACGACTAACATTGATTTGCATCCCACCTGTGATTTGCTATCATAAGCAATACGGAGAAAATAATGGATCATCATGAACCCGCCTGGACCACTGCTCTGAGCGCAGAAAAAGAGAAAGAATACTTTAAAAAATTATTGCGTTATGTCCATCAGGATAGTCAACAATACCCTGTGTATCCTAGTCCTGAAAATCGCTTTTTGGCACTCAAACTCACGCCTTTGTCTGCTGTCAAAGTAGTCATTTTAGGTCAAGACCCTTATCACGGTCCTGGACAGGCCCATGGGTTAAGTTTCTCAGTCCCTGAAAGCACCCCTAAACCGCCTTCATTGAAAAACATTTTTAAAGAACTCAGCTCTGACTGCCAGATAGACGAACCCCCACATGGCTGCCTGATTCATTGGGCAAAACAGGGTGTTTTATTGCTCAATACAAGTTTATCTGTCCGCCATGGATCAGCAGGCTCTCACAGTCAGATAGGCTGGGAACAATTCACAGATAAAGTAATAAAAACAATCAGTGTGTCTCGCCGACATGTTGTTTTTCTTCTATGGGGAGCACACGCTCAAAAAAAATCTCAGTTGATTGATAAAAACAATCATTGTATTCTCACAGCTCCACACCCATCACCACTCTCTGCACACCGTGGTTTTTTAGGTTGCAAGCACTTCTCACAAACCAATAACTATCTCACACAGCATAATCTTGAAGCTATTGTGTGGGAAAATAAAACGCACAATGAGGCCTGATAAAAACGCGCCCGGAGGGATTCGAACCCCCGACCGTCTGGTTCGAAGCCAGATACTCTATCCAGCTGAGCTACGGGCGCACTGAGCTAAATATACACCGAAATTAATCATTTTGCCAGTACACAAGCCATTGCAAAAAAAAACTTATTGGCCATCGCGCATTAATGCCAATACCAATGCTCATACAATCCTAGTACTGATTGGTCAATTTATCTAAATATTTTTGAACTTCTGATCAGTGCACATCCATTTATGTATAATTTCTGTAAAATAACGGGCAATCATTCTTTTCCTCTGTTTTTATAGATTATAATTTCCTACATCTTCCTTAGTGATAACCCCGGGCTTATATGATTCTCTATCATTTTAACTATCTCTGTGCCCCCGCTCTGTTTTGCATACCACAGTGCTGTCTTGCCATAGACATCTTGCACAGATACATCAATTCCTTCTTTTTTCAATAGCTCCTTCACGACCTCTGTGTGTCCCTTCTCTGCTGCCAACATCAGTGCTGTCTTGCCATCTCCATCTTTCGCATTCACATCTGCACCCCTGTCTAACAGCAACGTCACTATTTCTGTGTGTCCCCCCTCTGCTGCCCATATAAGGACTGGATCTCCTTTTATTCTCACACCTTTAAATTCTGCTCCTTTCTCCAATAGCAGTTTCACTGTATCTAGGTGTTCCCCCTCTGCTGCATATATCAGTGCTGTATCACCATCGTTATTTTTCGCATTCACATCTGCACCCCTGTCTAACAGCAGTTTCACTATATCTATGTGTCCACTTACGGCTGCTTTCATCAGTACTGTCTCGCCAAATAGACGTTTCATTTTCAAATTTGCCCCCCTATCTATAAGCAATGATGTATTACTGTGGTGCCCCATGCTGGCTTCTTTTACCAACAAAGTATTCTTGTTTTTCACTGGATCACTGTGACTGATGTATATGCGCAACTGCTCCTCTGACAACATGACTTGACCCTTTATATAGTCATTCACTTTCTCCTCTGCTAGTTCAACTTCCCATTGGCACAGAGAATCTTCATTGGCATTCGCTTCCCAGTCATCCCATACTTTGAGTGCCCCTTCAAGCCTTGTGTTATAGTCCTGTTTTACTCGTGTTTCTAGCTCTTCTTTTGTGTATAGCCTTTCCTTTAATGGGCTGTCTACCGTTGCTTGCAGCTCGGTGTATAAACCCATGACTCCTTCATCAATA
>CAZMRQ010000050.1:0-8442 GCA_964568795.1 uncultured Gammaproteobacteria bacterium
TCCAATAGCAATGAGATGATAGGGGTTGTAGCGCCTAGAGGATTAGGTGTGGAAGTTGATATTTTTTTATACATATGTTATTATTAAATTAATTTAGCAAAGGACGCAATATCAATATCAATGTGTAATCGGTGGAATCGCACTTCTTTTTTTGCACAGGAGCTGCGAATGCAGTGGGTTGTGAAGAAGCGATAAACAATATGATTCAGGAGAATAAGCTTCAAGCGGCGGGGGACTCAGGCAGTTTCTACGTTCAGATAAACAAAATCGGCAAAGAAAATTGTATAGATAACGGAAAGATTAATCGTGCCAATTGTCGGAATTCGGACATGACATGTTCTACTGTCTATCAACAAAAATGCTCTTTGGAAGACAAGAAAACGTGTGAGGAAACTTTGAGTCGTTGCGTTAACTCAGGCTATCTGAAGATCGTATCGGGGGAGGGAATGCAGACAGAAGGTTACTGCAAAGCATCAGACGTATCTGGTTAATAAACCTCAACACTAAGAATTTGTCAAATATTAGGCCCTGCTACAGGGCCTGATGTTCTTAAGGATATACCTTAGCCGTGTCCGCTTTGCTTTTAAGTATCCCGGTGAGTGGTGAAAAGGCGAGGAATGCTGTAAGAAAGCATTTATGCCCCTGTTTCCTCAATAGATGCTGTGTAGGAAGTTCCGGTCTCCTTTGCAGAACCTTTGTTGAGGTTGAGTGGGTTGAGCATTGATGCAGTAGCAGGGAGCACCATGACAGTTGTGGCAGTATTGCTTGTCGACGTAGCATGTTCAGCAATTATTAATCCAAGAATCAATTTGTCAGGCTTTCTGTGGTTATACAGATAAGAGCGAGACAAAAATAAAGCATGTTTCAACAGATCAGAAAACATGGTGGGTCGATATGAATCATAAGAAAAATCGGTGTACATTGTTGCAAGATTTCAGTCAAAACTAGAAAGACACCACTAAATGATCGATACGGATATTGGCCAGGAATTGTCAGTAAAAAGAGGATGGGGTGAGACCCCTGTTTTAAGCATCTAGGACCCAAAGTAAAGCGTCTTTTGATGATTTATGCTATTGTGTTATATATTTTTTAGCTGTTATTATGCCTAAGCTTGATTTGTTTATTGTCAATATAACTTTGTATTTTTTTGAGATAAAATAATAGTTTTTTCCTTTTTCCTCTACGTCATCAAGAGGAATTGAGCCGATTATTTTTCTACAGTGACCGATGATCTGATTATCTGAATAGGTGTCGTGTTGCAGATTTTTTTTGATCCTACGCAACCCCAGCTCTGTATTTTTAAAATTATTTTGAACGAACGCTTTAGTGCCTTCTGTTATTCTACGCATACTACTGACTCAATTTATTATTTGGCTCTGTTCGCTGGAATTGTTGAAAAGCATCGTGTGTCCTTGGTCGTTTCTACATGAAATCGGGTTGATTCAGTTCTTGTATTATATACTGTATCCACAAACTGTTCAAATGCAGCTTGCTCACAGTCCAACATATGAGCACACCCCTCGTGAGGCAAGAGAGCCATATGAATCGTATGATAAAAAATAGTGCAATCTTGCCTTGCTATAACATGACAAATCATACAATATGTCGATTAAATGAATGAGACTTTCAAGCATGCAAGGTGTTCGTGTTATCATAGGGCTGGGCAATTGGGGTCCTGAATATCAAAAAACACGCCATAATATAGGCCATCTTTACGTAGATCAACTATCTCAAGAGTTCCAATCGTCCTGGGTACAGCATCCCACAGGGGTGTCGTATACCAAAATAGCGGTTAGCGGAACGACCTTGTATTTAGTCAAAACAAAAACATATATGAATATTTCGGGCTTGCCGCTTAAGAAATTCTGTGATTACTATAAGTTGGCAGCTGAACAGATTGCTGTTGCGCATGATGAGATTGATCTTCCATGTGGTATATTGAAATTGAAAAAAGGCGGTGGGCACGGGGGACACCGGGGAATGCTAGACATGGCTCAACATGGGATGAAAGACTGTTGGCGTTTGCGTTTTGGGGTGGGTAGGCCACCACACCAGCAGGACGTTTCTCAATGGGTTTTGAGTTCTCCTCCTGAAACGGAGCTTCGTTTGTGGAAAGAAATGATTCTTTTGGCATGCCAAGGCACTGAACTCTTGCTTCAGGGTCGTTTTCAAGACATTATGAATGATTGGCATCTTAGGAGATGATTTTATGGGTTTTCAATGTGGCATTGTTGGCCTCCCTAATGTGGGCAAGTCAACGTTATTTAACGCTCTCACTGAATCGGGGATAGCAGCGGAAAACTACCCTTTTTGTACTATAGAGCCTAATGTCGGGACGGTCGCAGTGCCTGACTCCAGGCTGCAGTCATTGGCCTCTATTCAGCCAACCGAAAAAGTGATTCCTGCTGTGACTCATTTTGTTGATATTGCTGGACTTGTTGAAGGAGCTTCAAAAGGAGAAGGTCTGGGGAATCAGTTTTTAGGCCATATTAGAAATGTCCAAGCTGTCATTCACATGGTCCGTATTTTTGCTGATGAGAATATCCAGCATGTATCACAAAAAGTAGATCCATTTGCAGATATTGAGGTGATTGAGATGGAGTTGTGTTTTGCTGATTGTGAGCAAATTGAGAAACAAATAACGCGTTATAAAAAGATGCTCAAAATACCAGGAAAAGAAGGCAAGAAGGCCCAGGAAAGAATCGATGTATTGAAGAGCATGCTTGTAGAAGTCGAGCAAGGCAAGCTAATTAGGCAGATGGCATTAACAGAAGCCATGATAGAATGCATAAAGGAGTGTCAATTTCTTACGGCCAAACCAATGCTGTATGTGGCTAATGTTGCGGAGGGAGATCTTGATTCAGCAAAACCCTTTATTAAAGAGATGGAAAAAAGAGGAGAGAGTGTTATCCCTCTTTGTGCTCAGTTAGAAGCTGAGATATCTTTGCTTCCTGAGCAAGAGCGTCAAGATTTTCTAACAGAACTGGGGATGAGCCAGTCAGGTCTTGATAGTTTGGTTCAGGCTGGGTATGGCCTTTTGGGGTTGCAGACATTTTTTACTGTCGGGCCGAAAGAAATTCGTGCGTGGACAACAAAGCAAGGGAACACAGCAGTTGAGGCAGCGGGCGTGATACACACAGATTTCATGAAGGGCTTTATACGTGCTGAAGTTATTCATTATAAAGACTATGTGTCTTCAGGTGGGGAGCTTGTTGCGAAAGAAAAGGGGCTATGGCAGTTGGAAGGGAAAGATTATATTGTGCAGGATGCAGATATTATCTATTTTAGAGTGAATCAGGCATAGGATGAGGAGGCTTTGTGATATGGTGATGTCCAGTCATAGACATAAGCACACGGGTGTGATACCTTGCATTGATTTCAAGGTTTTGTTATGAAACTGTACCACACATCTTTTGATGACAGACTAAAACTTCTTAGAGAGAACGGCGTCCTCAGTCAGGAGGACTACCACTATTTATTGTCTGGCTACAGAGGCAGCTCATTGAGAGGAAGCAGTGAAGTTATTGAACAATTCATTGGTGTATATTCGAGTCCCCTTGCTATTATTGAACAAGTCCCTATCAATAATGATCTTGTTCCAGTCGTGCTGTCACTTGAGCAGCAAGAAGTCGTCCCTGGCATCAATAAATCAGCCAAGAGAGTACGTAATTATGGAGAGCTTTGTGCTGTTTCTTTGAGCAAAGGGGTGACCGGCCAACTTTTTTATGGTCAGAGTCAGCGTATGGATATAGAAAGCTATATTAGAACACAAAAAGAGCTTATACTTTTTGATGCGAATACCACAGTTGCAAGTTCACTCAAATCTTCTGGAGGAGGCGTTATTGATCTTGGGCTGAGACAGATCAATGAGCAGGAATGTGTGCTTGAAATGTTAGTGGATACTGCTGATTTGATGGGGTGTAACATAGTTAATGTCTTGTGCCTTTGGCTAAAAGAAAGGGTGAAATCACATACCAAACATACGGCATTTTTATCAGCTGTATCAAATTACTCTGACCATCAGATTTACCAGGCTGAAATTTTCCTTCATGGCTGCAGAAGAGATGAGGGCCAAGAATTGATTAGAAAGTTTAACTTAGCAAAGCATGATATAAGTAGAGCTGTGAACAATAATAAAAGCATTGCCAATGGGGTCATCTCTGTATTGCATGCCACTGGAAATGATACCCGGGCATTATCAGCAAACATGCATGCGTATGCAGCAAGAAGTGGAGAATATCAGCCATTGTCACATTTCTCATGCACAGAAGATGGGCTTCTTTATGGAAGCGTAACGATGCCAATGATGGTGGGGAGTAAAGGCATAGCTATTAAGGCTAACCCAACAGCACAGAGATGTCTTGATATCATGAAGATTGAAACGGCTGATGCTTTGGCAATTAGGGCGATTGCTTGTGGTCTCTTATCAAACCTTGCTTCGCTGTATGACCATGTGCATACCAATCAGCACTCTTCTGCAGGCAGTGCGCACTGTAAAAACATTGCTTTGCAATTGGATGTTTCACCGCTGGAATTCAATTGCTTTGTGGATGAGTTAGAGAAAGAAATGCGAATTGTGGGCAAAGTGACGATGGTAGAGGCGCGTGAGATTTTACAGCGGATTCGCCAAGAGAAAATCATCACATGAAGTTGGATATTAGTCTTAGCATGCCGGGAAGAACATTCGTCATGGGGGAGTATTTGATTGATCGTTGTCACCAAGCACTGATTTTGACGACTGCGCCTAACTATGAACTGGGTTGTGCGATTACTGAAGAAGAGCTGGAGGATGAAGACCGTTTGCATGGCTTTCCTGAAGACCATCCGAGTGTTGATGATTTGCGTATGAGAAGATGGTGTGATGCCATTTGGTTGCACTACGACCCCTACCATCGCCAAGTGGGTTTTGGCGGGGACTTAACTCTCGCAGCTCTAGTGAGGCAAGCATGTTCACATCTCACAGGCGATGTGGCTGCAGGGGAGTCTGACAGGTGTGCATTGATTGAAGCATTAAAGGCAGACATGAGTCAAATGGGGCATGACATTGATTGCGGTGAAGTTCTTGCTCAAATAATGGGAGGCTTCTGTTTTATAGATAGCCAAAGCGGGAAAACAGAACAGGTTGATTTGCCTCAAGGTCTCACTTGGTCATTGCTGCCGTCTCCGTATGAAAAGAGACAAATGCCCCGTTACCGGGTTCAATGCCAGCCGTTAAAAGAAGTTTATGAGTACGGCCATGAAGCTTGGCAACAGGGGAGATGGGATGATTTTTTCTCAGCTATTGACCAATACCATGATGTGTGTCAAGCGCAGGGGCTTATTGATCCTTCACAACAAAAGGTTGTCGAGAGTATTCGAAGTGTGGGAGTTTCTGCGGTGAAGGCCTGTGGATACATGGGTAAAGATGCTATTATTGTTTTTCACCATCACAGCCTTCGAGAAAAGGTTCATCAGATAGAGATGGAAAGAGAGGGTGAATGGGTTTCAGAAGACAGTTTAGGATCAGGACTTCTATTGGAACTTAATGTTTAATTGTTGAGAAGATGTCGATGAGAGTGATGAAGAGCAAGATGAGAAAAAAGTAAAGGACAGAAAGGAGGGTGGAATTGGCTCTTTTAGATAACGTCCTGGCCGAGACACACAAGGGCTGAGTTCCTGGGCCAGCAAGAAATAAGAAAACAATGCTTGTTGTCAGGTAAGATAATTTAAATAGTATAGATATTGAATAAATGGAAACAAAAGATACCGCTACTCTAAAGGCATAGAAGAGAAATGGGGACATTCCATCAGACTTTATTTGTGAGGCTCTAAGACTGACAACAAAGAGTGACATCAAGGCAAAACCTATATGCATAATCTCATAGAGTTGATTTCGCCAATGCAATAAGACGCCAGATATTTTATAATTATTAAGCAACAGTGCAATAATGAGTCCAGCAAGGAAAACAAAAGTCATCCCCTTGAGTGAAAGCCAGTATTTATTGATATACTCAGATTTTGAGAAAAGAAACATCAAGCCAACCCAGAGAGTTTGAGTGAAAGTGGCCACAAAGATAACTAGGAGAGATTGCGGGCCCCAAACAACTAATAATAAAGGTCCAATAATGAAGCAAGAATCGCTTGTGGCCAGCTCAATGGCTCTGTTTGCTGCAGCATGACGGTCTTTTAGCATAATGAACAATATAAAAAATATCAGGCTCATCGACAGGAGAGCCGTTGGAAACAAATAAGCGGAAGCTTGAAGAGCTTGGTCCAGTCCTGTCGGACTTATCTGAGAAAACCCTAGAATCAATAAGCAAGGGTAAAAGAAATAAAACATAGCATGCAGCATTTCATGAGTCGTTGATGGCCGAGTCCGCTGACCAAAAAAGAATGAAAACAGGCTAATGATGCTGAACAAAAATGTCATAGTTGGGGTTGAAATATCCTTAATTAAGGAAAGTATACCGCTAGACAGAAAGATTGCAACTTGTCTTTGAGCTGTGATTGATATCGTATATAATGGAACTATAAAAACCTAAAGGGAGCAGCATGGAGCAAAAGGTATTCATTTCTGGGGGAGGGTCTGGTCTTGGCTTAGCTGTAGCACAGCATCTAGCAAAGAAAGGTTGTCATATCGCAATCATTGGCAGGCGAAAGAATGTTTTGGATGAGGCTGTGAAAAAAATAACAGCAGAGAATTCAGAGATTAGTTGTCAAAGTTATGTGTGTGATCTGAGAGATCATCAAGCTATTACAGCCACTGTTGAGAAAGCTTATGCCGAAGGGGAAATTACAGGTCTTATTAATAATGCTGCTGCAAATTTTTTATGCCCAGGAGAATTGCTTAGCCCAAATGGTTTTAAGGCTATTTGGTCTATTGTTGCAGAGGGAACATTCTTTTTAACTCAAGCTCTAGGGAGGAAATGGATTGCAGATGGGGTTAAAGGAAGTGTGTGTAGTATCAGCACAACATATGCTTCGGGTGCTGGGACCTATATGGTGCCTTCAGCCATGGCTAAAGCGGCAGTAGAAGCTATGACACGAACGCTATCTGTGGAGTGGGCTGATTATCATATTCGATGCAATGCGGTAGCACCTGGGCTTTTCCCAACAACAGGTTCTTTTTCGAGGCTAGCACCAAATATGAGTGAGCAAAGTGTTCAAGAGTGTCTGCTCAATTATATTCCAATGAAACGCTATGGAGAATATAAGGAGTTGGCAGAGCTAATCGATTTCTTGTTGCATGCCGATGTCAGTTATTTGACAGGGCAGACGATTGATATTGACGGAGGTCTGAAATTAGCTGGGACAGCTGGGCCTTTTTACCATGAGTTTAAAAACTTCAAGCAAGAAGATTGGCGTAAATTTAGAGGGCTGGTGACAGAAAGACTAAAAGATTAAGTGGCTATGAGTGGACTTGAACCACCGACCTCAGCATTATGAATGCCGCGCTCTAACCAGCTGAGCTACATAGCCATGGACATTATCCTGGTCAAATAGATGAAATTTGTCAAGTATTTTCTGAGCCATCTATTCTTGAAACAAGTATTTAAGCAGTGCAGCAACTCCTAAAGGGATTAGGAGAGTCTTAAAAAAAATAAAGACCCGTTGAAAAAACATGAACAACTCACCTGATTGATGGCTGAATGTGTGAGTGCTGGCAATGAGAGATAGTATAAGCCCAATCAAAACCAATATCACAGAAGTATGGAAATGTTTCACGCTATATCCGTTTTTTCTTTGATCTCATCGAATGATTTGCAGTCAATGCACTCTGTTGCGGTAGGGCGCGCTTCGAGGCGCCTAATGCCAATCTCGACACCGCAAGAAGCACAGTAACCAAAATCTTCTTCATTAATTTTATCAATGGTTCCATCTATTTTCTTAACCAGTTTTCTTTTCCGATCGCCTGTCTTAAGGGATACTGAACGTTCTTCTTCGTCAGCAGCTCTATCGATGGGGTCAGCAAAACTTCCTGATTTTTGTAAGGTTCTCACAGTTTCTTCTGCATCAATCATGAGTGACTGTCGCCAAGTAGTTAATATAAGCATAAAATGATCACGCATTCTTTTGTTCATATAGACTTCGTCCTTGTGTGGCGTAAATAAGGGAACACCAATAAAGTTCGTTTTTTTCGTCATAACTAGCTCCTTGCTTAATAAGACTGATAGGTACATTTAACTTATTTTACACCACTATAGAGCAATCTTCATACGCATATAGTGACTGTTATCGTAAGTCCTCTACTTATATACATGCGAGTTTAAGCTCACACTGCTGATACATTGACAGGGTATCTCGCTGGATTGTTGATGTAAATAGTAGAACGACTTTTTGATATGCATCATTGACAGTTAATGGCTTTATTGATATGAACTAATTTAATTTTTCCTCAATTAAGGCCATCCAGTATTTTCTAATCCGAAAATGAGACTGAAACGCTCGTAGCCAACAGTCGTT
>CAZMRQ010000051.1:0-8375 GCA_964568795.1 uncultured Gammaproteobacteria bacterium
TAATATACATTCTTTTCATAGTCAATTATTTTATCCTCTGATTGCAACAGGCCCTGTGGGGAATTTGGAACTATAGAGTACATCCATACTAGGCAGGAACCAGAACTTCTGATGCATCAACTAACTTATGATCATCGCTGTGGGTTATTGCGTGCCAATGTACATTTGGCAATTAGAGATATGAAAGCTACTCGCAGAAACTGTGACTTAATAGATTGGAGCATTGTAGATGATTTTGTTTGATCAGTTAGTTGATGAGGCCCTTAAAAATCAACCGCACTTATCTTCTCTTAGGGTTGTTGTCGAAAAAGAATTGCTCCATCACGATATATTGAGAACATTAAATCAAAACCGCATGCTTGCTAATCTTACCTTCATAGGTGGAACTTGCCTTAGAACTTGCTATGGTGGGATCAGGCTTAGTGAAGATTTATATTTTACAGGAGGCAAGGATTTTTCTCGTAAAAGTTTGTCTGCAATGGGCAAATGTTTAATAGAGACTTTAAACGAGAAATACAGGTTAAAGGTAAGCGTTAGTGAACCTGGGAAAGACATAAAAAATGTAGATACTTGGAAAATAAAAATTGAAACTAGGCCTAAGTAAAGACATTTGCCGGCCCAAAGAATTAATATAGATATTTGTGCTGTATCTTCATACGAAAAACAACCCATGATATTGATTATTCCCTATGGAGTTGATATGGGAACCAGTGGTCTTGTAATACAAGCACAAAGCCGTGAAGAAATATACACGGATAAATTACTTGCATTTGCTCTACGTCAAAATAGGATAAAATATCGTGATTTGTGGGACATTGTATGGTTGCATCAACAGGGATTAAAACCAAACTTTGAATTAATACCCAAAAAGCTTAGTGACCGTGCGCTCACACAAGAGTATTTTTCTAATCTATTTGAGCAACGTATTAATTCACTATCTCAAGATAATCGCCTTGAAGTGGAGTTTAAAAAAGAGATGCATCGATTTTTATCTTTAGATCAAATAAATAAAACAATAGATCAAGATAGCTTATGGTCTTTCATCATATTTTTGATGAAAAGCTTACCTGTTTAATTGTAAACACCCAAACCAGTTGGGATTGGATTGCATATTTCCTGCCTGTTTAGTTCCTTATTCATATGGTGTATCATATAAGGAACTAAAGGAGACAAATTTATGGGAAGTTTATTGCATGCTAATGCCAAGACAACGCCTCGAATCCGAAAAGAAATACAAAACTCTGTGGAGAGCGCCGCAAAGTTAGCAAAACGGTATGGCCTGAATATTAAAACAGTCTTTAAATGGAGAAAAGCTGATTCAATTGAAGATAAACGTTCTGGCCCTCTAAAGCCAAAGAGCGTTTTATCTGAAACAGAACAACAGATTATCTGTGAATTTAGACGGGTCTCTAAGCTGCCCCTTGATGATGTTTATATTGCTTTAAAGGAAAAGATTCCGAACCTTACGCGCTCTAATCTTCATCGATGTCTCAAAAGACATGGCCTGAATGTCTTGCCCAAGGAAGAGAAGTTGGCTCCTGAAAAAAAGAAATTTAAAGAATATCCGATTGGATTTGTTCATATTGACATTACTCAGGTTCGCACAGATCAAGAAAAATGCTACCTTTTTGTGGCCATTGATCGGGCCACAAAGTACGTTTACGTTGAGCTGCATCCTAAGATGTCGCACAAAGAATCCTGTGCATTTCTGAAAAACCTGATCGCTCATTGCCCCTTTAGAATTTTGAAAATTCTTACAGACAATGGGGCACAATTTACCTATGAGCTGCTGGCGGAACACTTGAGGCCCAAAAACAAAATCCACCCCTTTGATTGGATTTGCAAGGAGCATGATATAGAACACAGGCTCACCAAATTTAAGCATCCGTGGACCAATGGTCAGGTCGAAGTCACTAACAGAATTCTTAAACAGTACACGGTCAAGGCATATTTTTACAAAGATATCGATGAGCTAAAACACCATGTGATGACCTTTGTACTTTACTATAATCATCAAAGAAAACTGAAATCATTGAAGTATCAGACCCCGTTTGATATAGTCATTTCAGAATTTGGACGTGACTGTTCAAATTTTATTCACAATCCTAACCATATGTTGTTGGGACTTAATATTTAATCACTGATCATAGTGTAAGAAACAGAATGACTATTTATAATCATTTTTAATAATCACAGGAACATTGAATTTTTTAATAGTAAATACTATGAAATACGCTAAGGCATGTGTTATAATATTAGGGTATATAACGAGAAGGAGCCAATATGACTACAATCAGCCAAACGTCGCAGCAACAGATTGCTGTCAGCAAAGTCTTGCAAAACACATATGCACTACTTGGTCTAACAGTTTTATTTAGTGCATTGACATGCAGTATCTCTATGTCACTTAACGTTCAGCCTTTTGGATTTATCACTCTTCTTGTTGGATTTTATGGCCTCCTTTTTCTTGTGCATCGATTTGCAACTTCAGCATTAGGTCTCCTATTCACCTTTGCATTCACAGGATTTGTTGGTATGACACTGGCACCATTACTCAATATGGTCGAAGCATTACACAATGGTCCAATGATTGTTGCAACAGCACTTGGTTCAACAGGCACAATATTTCTTACTCTGTCAGCCTACACACTAATAACCAAACATAATTTTAATTATTTACAAGGATTCCTATTCATTGCTATTATTGGATCGCTGGTATTAGGTGTCGCTGGGTTTCTATTTGCCATGCCTATTCTTAACCTAGCTATGTCTGGTCTTTTTATATTGATATCTTCTGGGCTTATTCTCTTTCACACCAGCCAACTTATTCATGGTGGAGAGCGGAACTATATTATTGCAACAATATCCTTGTACATAGCACTGTATAATCTATTTATAAGCTTGCTTACAATCCTCACTGCTTTCTCGGGTTCCAGCAGAGACTAACTCATTCTCAGTCAAGTCTCACTTTTAGACTCATTTGCATCAAACTAGCATATGCTTTTCAGTAGTGCTCATTCTGGCTTTATTATATCTTTACCCAGATATTTTCTTAAAACTTTTGGCACAACAATGGATCCATCTTTTTGCTGGTTGTTTTCACACAGCGCAACCAATGTTCGACCAAGTGGCAAACCACTGCCATTAATCGTTTCAAGGTATTGACTCTTTCCGTCCACCTTTGTACGCGTCATCATTCGACGCGATTGGAAGTCACCAAAATAACTGCATGATGAGACTTCACGGTAGGCTTTTTGAGCTGGAAGCCAAACTTCAAGATCATATGTTCTTGCAGCAGAAAAGCCTATGTCACCTGAGCAAAGCTCCATCACTCTGTATGGGAGACCTAGCTGCTGTAAAATATATTCCGCATGTGCTGTTAACTCTTCTAATGCACTAAGACCAAATCCTGGCCGAAGCAATTGCACTAATTCCACTTTTTCAAACTGATGCATACGAATCATCCCATAAGTATCCTTACCCGCTGCTCCAGCCTCACGCCTAAAGCATTGTGTGAGTGAAACATGCTTTTTAGGCAACTCTTCTACCGAGATAATTGAGTCACGGTATAAATTAGTGATGGGCACTTCTGCAGTCGGAATAAGTGTCAATGGATCATCGCGTAAGAAAAACTGATCGTCTGCAAATTTAGGCAACTGACCTGTTCCAAAAAGGCATTTTTCATTCACTAAAACAGGTACGTTTGTCTCATAATACCCGTGTTTTTTTGTATGTGTATCTAGCATCCAATTGCCTAAAGCCCTGGACAGGGCAGCAATGTCATTGTGTAAGACAACAAAACGGCTCCCAGCTAGTAAAGCACCCTGCTTTATTGACATACCCAGTGGCTCACATAGCGTGACATGGTCTTTAACTGAAAAATCAAATTGTGGGAGCGAGCCCCACGTTCTTATAAGCTTGTTTTCTTTTTCCGTGCCTCCAGTGGGTATTGATTCATGGGGAATATTAGGGATGTGATGCTCAATATTCCTTAGCTTATCCTGGATCTGAACAACCTGCTGCTGCTGTTCTTTGATATCCTGTGATAGCTGCCCAAGTGCAATCTTTTCTTGAGAGACATCCTGACCATCTGACTTTAATCGCCCAATATTTTTAGCTGCGCTATTCATCTTTGATTGCAATGACTCAAGTAAAGTTTGAGAGTCCTTACGCTTGGCTTCACATGCCAGATAACTTTCTGCATCTAGCTGATAGCCCCTTTTTTTGAGTTTAGCAGCAATATCATGTAAGTTCTTTCTTAATAGCGCTCGATCAAGCATGGTTGCTCTCCTTTTTTCTCATGTCTAAAACTTCGATATCCTTTGGCCACTTATATGTCCAAGGAAGACTCCTATTCACTAATGAATAAGACCAAAATCGATTAGGTATTTGATAACTTACATGTTCAAGTGTACGTAAGACTTGTGGCTTCTTTTCACTAAACTGAATCAGCTCCGCGTCATTGCCAAAAAGCTGCAGAGAACATTGGTATATGCCGCGGGAATCTACTCTTGAGCAATCGTAAGGCCTTTTTGACACAGCTATATTTTGCAGAAAACGTTTAAAACGCTTGAGGTAATGCATAGACCTTGTGTCGTAGATTGTTAAGAGCTCACCCGGCTGATAGGTGTATGTCTTTTCTGGGTCACTGACAAGTAAAACACCTTTGGGCATTTGCAGCACAAGCCTATCCGAATCAAACTGTGCATGCATACACCCGCCTTTACGTGTGTTAGGATTAACCTGCTGCCATGTCGTCGCTCTCAACTCACATATTTCAACTGCCGTTGATGCAAAAATTGTGGCACTGAGAAAAAATAACAGGATGAGTTTCATTTTTCCTCACTTTGAATCAGTAATCTTCGCAACCCACTGCTTTCTGGGCTGCTGACCAAACGTGCTTTTTCCATTGACTCAACAATGCATGATGCTCTGTTATAGCCTATCTTAAACCGTCTCTGCAAAGAAGACACAGACACTTTGCCATTTTCAATCACCCAATTAACAGCATGATCATAGAGATCATCTTTTTCAGCGTGACCGTCAGACTCACTAACCAAAGGATCTTGTTTAAAATTGATCATATAGTCCGGCTGGCCATATTTCTTGCATGCTTCTACTATCGCATGGACTTCATCATCACTGACAAATGCACCATGAATCCGTATAGGGACGCTTGTTCCGGGTGGCTGATACAACATATCACCATGCCCCAAGAGCTGTTCAGCCCCTCCTTGATCAAGAATCGTTCTCGAATCTATTTTCGATGATACTTGAAATGAAATACGTGTTGGAATATTTGCTTTAATAAGACCTGTGATAACATCGACTGAGGGTCTTTGCGTTGCGAATATAAGATGTATCCCAGCTGCACGCGCCTTTTGAGCCAGTCGTGCGATTAACTGCTCGACTTTTTTCCCTACTACCATCATCATATCAGCAAATTCATCTGCAACAACAACGATATAGGGCATTGGCTCTAATGGAATTTTATCAAGTATCGCTGTGTTTTGACCATTAGACACCTGGCTTAATGACTTACCTTGCTTCAGGGCAAGGCTCACTTTCGCATTAAATCCAGCAATATTTCTTACACCTGCAGCCACCATAAGCTGGTATCTTTTCTCCATCTCAGCCACACACCAACGCAATGCACCTGCTGCATCATTCATATCAGTGACAACTGGGGCTAACAGATGTGGAATATCGGCATACACAGCGAGTTCAAGCATTTTTGGATCTATTAAAATTAACTTTAACATGCTCGGAGGGGCTTTGTATAACATGGAAACAAGCATCGTATTTAAACCAACTGATTTACCCGACCCTGTCGTTCCTGCTACTAATAAATGAGGCATTTTAATTAAGTCAACAACAACTGGGTAACCCGCAATATCTTTACCTAATGCCAAGCTTAAGGGTGATGATGCCTTCTGATATGCGCCCCCCTCTAATGTTTCACTAAGATACACTATTTCACGGGAAGGATTAGGCAACTCAAGTCCAACATAGGATTTCCCAGGGATAACTTCAACTACCCGGGCTCTCTGAACAGACAGTGACCGAGCTAAATCTGTGACTATAGAACTCAATCGGCTCACTTTAGTGCCAGCTGCAAGAGAAAGCTCAAAGCGTGTTATCACAGGGCCTGGGCAGACGTTTTTTACAGCAGCTTTAATACCAAAATCAGCTAGTTTCTTCTCTACACAACTGGCTAAGTTGTTGAGTTCGTCTTGACTTAATGATTGCGTGCTTTGCTTTGATTTTTGCAACAAGCCTAAAGCAATCTGATAATCCATAGTCGTCTGATTAGGCGTATCTGCTACAGTGACTTTTCGGACCTTATTGTCTTTCTTGGCAACTAACTGAGACAGCTCTGTTTTCTTTTTAACCTGATAAAGCTTGGCTAAAATTTTAGTATCAGTTGATTCATTTTTCACGTTTTTAGGACGCAAGCGGATCTTCTGCCAGATCTCTTTCCAACTCATTTGCAAAAGCATTAAAACAGCGACTGAAAGAATAACCGTCAACGTAATGCATGTTCCCACAAAACCAAAGCCTTGCAAAAGAGGCCAGATAAAATAATGCCCGATCATCCCGCCTGATCCGGTCGGTGTATATGTTGAGGGAACTAAAAGAAGTGCAAACAGTGCAGTGATTGAAAGACAGAGCAAGCATGCACCAACAATTGCATGCTTCCTATCTGACATTTGCCAACTGACCCATGTGGCAGATAAAATAATCACAGGGAGTGCAAAGGATGTATATCCGAAAAGTGAAAGTGTGAAATCAGCTATATATGCGCCCAATAGACCTATTGTATTATCAGCAGGATGCGGCGTGACATGGTGAAAAATACCCGGATCAAGCGGTTGATAACTTGCCAGCGCAAGCAACCAAAGGATGGAAAATAGCGTCAATGATGTGCGTTTAACATCAATCAGGTAGCTTTTTGGCATGATAAAACCGTGATTTAACTGTAGTCATTATACGTTGAATAAAAACAGATGCAAACAATTATCAAAAATGCTAGCATGGTGAAAATACCGGGGATTAAAGACATGTCGCAACATCACAAACTCATAATTTTAGGCTCAGGACCTGCAGGCTATACAGCATCGGTTTATGCTGCCAGGGCTAATCTCAAACCTCTCATTATCACAGGCATGGAAAAAGGCGGACAGCTGATGAAAACAACCGATGTAGATAATTGGCCTGGCGATCATGATGGCTTGCAAGGACCTGATTTAATGGAAAGAATGCATCAGCATGCTATCAAAAATGAAGTTCAAGTCCTCTTCGACCATATTTCATCTGTGGATCTTACTCAAAAACCGCTCGCACTCAAAAGTGCAAAAAACAACTACACATGTGACGCATTAATTATTGCCACAGGCGCATCAGCTCAATACCTCGGACTGCCGTCAGAAAACCAGTACATGGGAAAAGGCGTCTCTGCATGCGCCACCTGTGATGGATTTTTCTATAAAGATCAGGATGTTGCTGTGATTGGTGGTGGTAATACCGCTGTTGAAGAGGCTCTGTATCTCTCTAACATAGCTAAGAAAGTTATTTTAGTACATCGCCGTGATGCATTGCGTGCTGAAAAAATATTACAAGATAAGCTATTCAAAAGAAATGCTGAAGGAAAAATCGAGATCATGTGGTCACATCAACTTGCAGAAGTAGTGGGTGATGACAAAGGTGTCACTGGGATGATAGTAAAATCAACAGACCATAAAAGTAAAAGTAAGATAGCTGTTAATGGCATATTCATAGCAATAGGACACAAGCCAAACACAGACTTATTCACTGGACAACTCAACATGAATCATGGCTATATTAATGTGAACAGCGGCCTTAAAGGCAATGCAACATCAACAAGTGTTCCTGGTGTTTTTGGTTGTGGCGATGTAATAGATCAAATATACAGACAAGCAGTCACATCAGCTGCCACAGGTTGTATGGCAGCTCTGGATGCAGAAAAATACCTAGATGATCTAAATTGATCTAATCTTACTTATCATCTGATGGTTCATTAGGATCTTTTTTATCAAGTATTTTCTTTGAAAATCCTGATAGAAATCCAGCAAGCGCATTAGCACCTTTGCCCAAGACACCTGCACCCACGCCTAAGACGTGCTTTGAAGTATCAACGACTTTTTTAAGTGTTTCTTGTTGCTTTGCATTGACATGCTCCTCTGCTGACGCTGGATCCGCTGCAGGAGAATCACCCTGTGCAGCGGCTTCCTGAGGTTTTGCATCATCTGCTTTTTCCGCTGGCGATGTAGCTGCGGCTTCTGGGGCCTGATCTGCACTTGCTTCTGGGGCCTGCTCTGCACTCGCTTCTGGTGCAGCATCGGTTTTTTTAGGTT
>CAZMRQ010000052.1:0-8355 GCA_964568795.1 uncultured Gammaproteobacteria bacterium
TGGTCGGGGGGTTGCAGTGTGATTACAGATTACCCACACAATTCGGGAAGGAGCCTTGCAAGTATCTTCTACCGCGGGCAATAACCATTGTGTTGCAGTATGTTACAGTGTATTGAGCAAGTTTAGTGTAAGGATATTGATTTGAAGCTAAATGTAGGGTGTGGAAATAAAAGAATCGATGGGTATATAGGTGTTGACAAGTATCCATGTGATGCGGTGGAGTATGTGTGTGATATTGAGAATGAGAAATTACCGTTCGAAGATGATAGTGTTAGCGGTATCATGATGGATAATGTTATTGAGCACATTGTTGATATTCCAAAGGTTATGGGTGAGATGATTAGGGTGTCGAAACCAGGTTCATTAATTACCATTATCACGCCACACTTTTCATCAATTTCATCTTGGGTAGACCCAACTCATATCCACCATCTATCTTATTTCTCATTTGATCATTTTGAGAAAGATGATGTATCACACTATATCGGAAAGGGACTTTCAGTAAAGCAAAAAAAATTATCATTTGGTGGCGGGGTGATGGGCTTAATAGCAAGGGCTATATTTAGTATGAGTCCTAGAGTATATGAGAAGAAATATTGTTTTATATTCAGGGCTAGTACATTGAGATTTGAGATAGAGATCAAGAGAGATTAGGGTTTATTATGAAGCGCTTTAGGCATCAAAAACATATGAGCTCATTTGTAAGAAGGTTTGCAGATCTAATTAATAGACACACAATTTTTTATCTGCAGTATAAGCCAGACTTTCAGACAAAGCTTGGAAGAGTAAGTGATTTCGGTCGTGTGTATGATTATTGGACTGCGCAATCACCAAGAAATGATAGAGGTGATATGGTTCGGCTGTATTTTTTGTTGATGCAGATTGAATACATTAAAAAGAATAACATTCGTGGTGACTTGGCTGAGGTCGGTGTTTTTAAAGGTACAACAGCAAAACTATTTCATGACCATTTTCCAGAGAAAAGAATTCATTTGTTTGACACATTTACTGGATTTAATGGTAAGGATGTTGAGCATGAAAAGGAAACAAGTAATGCAATAGTAGGTGGCTGGGATACTTCTGTATCTGCCGTGAAGGATTTTATTGGTGATTCTTCTCTTGTAAACCTTTATGCAGGATATTTTCCTGATACAACTGAGGAGATAAATCATGAGATCAAGTACTCCATGGTGCACTTGGATTCGGATCTATATAATCCGCAGGTGGCAGGATTAGAATATTTCTATCCTAAGATGACAAAAGGCGGGGTGATTATATTGCATGACTGCAATAATGAGTATTCTGGTTCCAGAAGGGCGTTGGATGAATTTTTTGCTGACAAACAAGAGGTCCCTGTATTGATTCCAGATAAGTCTGGCAGCGCAATTATTATTAAGCTGTGATGGAAAATAAAGCGCGCAAGATAATTCACCTTTTGCATACGGAGTGGTCATCTGGGTGGGGCGGCCAAGAGATTCGTATTCTTGCAGAGAGTCGTGCTTTTGTGGAGAGAGGATATCGGGTCACGATTGCTGCTCAACCGGATGGCCAGCTTTTTGAGCAGGCTATAAGTGTAGGTATAGAAACCTTTTCCTTGGTCACTAATAAAAAACTTAACCTTAAGGCAATTCGCCAGCTAAAATCGTTCATCAAGAGTCAGTGTGTGGATATTGTTCATACACATAGCTCAGTTGATGCGCGTGTTGGAGGGATCGCAGCTCGGCTTGCTGGGTGTAAAGTGGTTCGTAGTCGACATCTTAGTAATCCTATTAAGCGTAGTCCGCTTACATGGTTTCTATATATGAGGCTTTCTGATCATGTCATTACCTCAGGAGAGATGATCCGCGATCGCATGATTCAGGTGAATCGAATGCAGCCTGAAAGAATTTCATCAATACCTGCAGGTATTGATGAGAAACAATTTTCTCTAATGCGTAATCTTGCAGACGTGCGACCAGAGTTGGGTATCAATAAAAATGATTTTGTGGTGGGGGTTGTTTCAGTTCTTCGGTCTTGGAAAGGGCATGAGTATTTAGTTAAAGCGTTTAATATTCTAAGAAATGAGTTTCCTGACCTGAAGTTGCTCTTTGTGGGAGAAGGGCCACATAGGAATAATATTTCACAGCTTGTGGATTCATTTGAATTAATGGATAGGGTATTGATGCCGGGTCATAAAAAAGATCCAGCCCCGTACTTTCATGCAATGGATGTTGTTGTTTTGCCATCCTATAAAAATGAGGCTACTTCTCAGGCTCTACCGCAAGCAATGAGCATGTGTAAACCTGTTATTGCTGCCGATGCTGGGGGGTTGTCAGAAGTTGTAATCAATAAAGAAACAGGTCTTTTAGTTCCTCCAGCGGATGAGTTTGCATTGGCTGATGCGATACGTGCTCTAATAAAAGATCCTGAGTTGATGCAAGAGCTTGCTCAGAATGGGCAGAGATTCGTTCATCAGTATTTTACTTTTGATACGATGATTAATAAAACTGAGTCGGTATATATGGATGTATTAAATGAAAAGTAAATTGAATAAATATTCTAATAATATTACGTCACCAGCATGGTGAGGACGGTATTTTAGAATATATTATTGGTTCTCTTGATGGTAAGATATTAATATTGAGATGTTTGGGCTAGGTGTATGATGGAGGTGATTGTCATGTAGATTGACTGCTATAGGTTTATTGGTGTGCTTAGGCTGTGGTGCAATTATACATAGATCGTCGTAAACGGATCAAGCAATGATAATGATAATGATCATTTGGTTTCATAAGTAAAAAAATATTATTAATCCATGGGTGTTTAAGGATGTGCATTAATTATCAGGTTTTATTTAGAGCATGTGATAAAGTTGAATCTGTGCACAGGGTTAAAAGGCCGTTTGGATTAAACAAGATACAGACTATCAAGGTCTCATTTTATAGTATGTATAGGTCATTACAGGGGTACAACTACCAATTTACCGTTATTGGAGATGACCTATCGCAGGAGTTATTAGACTTCTTTCGTGTGTTTAATGATGTGGTTGTTGATAATGATGGTCTTGGTAGTGCATCAAGGTCGCTACAGAAACAAATCGCATTGTCATTGCAGTCTCCGCAAGATACATGGGTTTATATGTGCGAGGATGATTACTTGCATGTTCCTGATGCGTTTAAATATATTTCCGAGTTTATTGATAACAAGCATAGATACTTAAAAACAACATCTGCCAATAAGAATTATATGAATCGAATTATTGGTGATCTCAGTGGTGTTCCTCTTATTATCCATCCGCCAGACTACCCTGATCGTTATAGAGCCTCTTGGAGGCGCTTATCTTTTCTGTTTTTGTCAAAATATTGCCATTGGCGCCAGGTCTCTAACACAACCCATACATTTTTGTTGCAGGGAGGAACTATTAGAAAATTTGAAAAGCATATTAATGATTCTGCTGTAGGGCCAAGCGACTCTAAGCTGAGTGAGAAAGTTTATGGTCGTATCTTTTTTAAGAATAGGGCGTTATGCGTTTCTCCGATTAAGGGGCTATCAACACATCTGACGGAGGGAGTGATAACGCCTTTGGTTGACTGGGAGATGATTTGTGGTGATATTATCAGAGAATTAAAAGATAAAGATCTCTGGAAATGATTAATTATTTGTTGCGATCTCGGGTGCATAAGGTTGTGCAGGTTCCTCCTTGTAAGGATGTGATTGATGCATCGAGCAAGGTGCTTTTTTCTCTATTTACTCGCTATGGAGATACGATAATTTCTCTAGTTGTTATTAAGGAATTCATTGATAGACACCCTGATAAAGAATACTTGATCCTATCTCCAAAACAAATGAGGCCGTATATTGATGAACTGTTGCCAAGCGTAAACTCTACTTCTCTTAACAAGAGGAATTTGTTTGACATGTTTAAGGTGATTAGGTTGTTGAGAAGAGAGAGGTTTGATGTGGGTTTTAATCCCTGGTCCTCTGGAGCAGATAGTTGCTACTTTATAACATATTGTAATTACTTTCTTTGTTACAAGGAGTTTGATAGGCCTCATGAGATAAATCATTATCAAGTTATTAGGAGGTATTTGATGCTTCCTGAAAAGGTATGGGTGGTAGATAGGGCTCGTTTAGGAGATAGGTATGGGAATATTTTGATTTGTCCAGAATCAACGGACCGTGAAAGAAGCATGAAAAAAGAGCAGATTGATGAGATGATTGGTAGGCTAAGATCAAGATATCCTGGCGCTAATGTCATATTGGCTGTGATTGATAAAACAGTTATTAATGACAATTATGGAATATTTGTATTTAGTAAGACAAAAAGATCTTCAGAGGATTTTATTAAGCTGATAAAATCTTGTGATCTAGTCATATGTGTAGATTCAGGGCCACTTCATATATCAGCTGCATTAGGAGTGGATTTGATGACTTTGTTCTATACAACTAAATCATCGATAGTTCTTAATTCTGGCACTAGGCTGGTGGAGAACTATTAATCAGAAAACTGTAGTTTGTAATAGTGATTGTATAGTCCGTCCTCATTAATTAATTGAGTGTGGGTTCCTTCCTCTATGATTTTACCTTTGTCCATTACAATGATTCTGTCCGAATTTTCTACTGTTGAGAGTCTGTGTGCAATGATAATAGTCGTTCTTCCCTTCATCAGTTCTTCAAGCGCTTCTTGGATGTTGCGTTCAGATTCAGTATCAAGTGATGAGGTTGCCTCATCAAGAATAAGGATCGGCGATCCTTTATAGAATGCGCGGGCAATTGAAATACGCTGGCGCTGTCCTCCAGAAAGTTTTACGCCATTTTGTCCTACCAGGGCATCAATGGTATCTGGTAATTCATTAACAAATTCTAATGCATGAGCATGTTTTAGGGCATCATTAACCCGTTTTGGATCAGGGTTTTCGTCACCATATGCAACATTGCGCAGAATAGTATCGTTAAATAATCGAATATCTTGAGAAACTAGAGTTATATTTGAGCGGATTTGCTGGAGTGAAAGGTCTTTATAGTTTTGTTTATCTAGTAATATATCTCCAGTATTGACACAATAAAAGCCTGATAAAAGGCTTGTGATAGTTGATTTCCCGCTTCCTGATCGACCTACTAATGCAATTACCTGTCCTGCAGGGATCTCCAGAGAAAAATTTTCTAGAATTAGACCCCTGCTTCCTGGGTAGCTAAATGATATATTTCTGATACTGACTTCGCCAGATGCCTTCCAGGTGGTTTTGGGGTTTAATGATGTTCTTTCAGCTGGTTCATCAATAAGAGAAAACACCACTTCTGCTGCAGCAAGACCACGTTGTATTACAGAAGTAATGTCTGTGAGACGCTTAATTGGCGGAAGTAGCATCAGTAGGGCGGTCAAAAATGACATAAAGCTACCTGCAGTTGTCTTTTCTGATCCTGTACTATTAAGGGCGATTGCAATAATTACCGCAACAGATAATGATACTAGTATCTGAACAAGAGGTGTTACCGCAGATGAAGCAATAATTGAGCGCATTGTTAAACCGCGTTGTTTTTCATTAACCTTATTAAAGCGTTGAGATTCATATTCCTCTGCTGAAAAGATCTTTACAATTCGGTTGTTGCTTGCTGACTCCTCAATGGCATGTGTAATATCTGCCATGGCAAACTGATTTTCAGAGCTAATTCGTCTAAGTCTTTTGTTGAAATACCTGACTATAACTCCAATGAGAGGGAATACTGTTATGGTAATGATTGTCAGCTTCCAGTTTAGCCATATGAGCCACGTCATTAGACCTATAATAGTTAAACTATCGCGCGTAATAACCGTGAGTGCGGTTGTTGCTGCACTGGTTAAATTGTGGACATCATAGGCAATATGTGAACTAAGACGGCTGCTTGAGTGGTGATCAAAGAAGTTAACTGGTAGATGAACTAGGCGAGAAAACATTTCTCTACGCAGGTCAGCTACAATACGAGCAGCAACCCAACTTGATGCATATGATGATGTGAATGTTAATAGCCCTCGAAGCAGGAATAGGCTAACTAGTATAATTGGGATCCATTGAATATAGGCCGTATTTCGGTTTGTGAACCCCTCATCGAGTAACGGTTTCATTAATGCTGGGAAGATGGGTTCTGTTGCGGCAAGCAGGGCGAGAAGTAGAACCGATAGTCCAAGCCGCTTCCAATACGGTTTTACGTAACCAAGCAATCTTAAGTAGAGTTCGCGACTATTCATGATATATTAATTATAGTCTGGTAGAGAGATATTAGTTTAGTGCTCATGCCCTCTTGTGTGAGTTTATTGGCAGTTGCACGTGCCTGTTGCCCCATTCTATTGTGGAGTGCTGGGTCCAGTGTCTGTGTCAATGCATTAACCCATTTTTCTGGGGTTAGTGGGTCCAGACTAAAACCCTGTCTTCCATTTTCTATAAGATCTATTGCACCGCAACTATTGCTGCTGATAACCGGTAATCCACATGCCATTGCCTCTAAAACTGTATTAGGAAGTGGGTCATATAGAGAAGGAAAGACAAAAATATCTGCAGCTCCATACCAAGGGCGTACATCTTGTTTGGGGCCCACAAAATGGACTCTATTGCCTACTTGTAACTCGTTGGCTTGTTTCTGATACTGTTCGCTGTTGCGGTCTTTGCCGACAATTACTAGTTGGGTATCCTCTAGTTTGGTCAGTATAAGTAGTAGAAGGTGTACTCCTTTGCGCTCGAATCCTGAACCAACAAATAGCAAGAGCTGTGTGGTGTCAGAGATATCAAACTGGTTACGTATTTTATCTCTATATATCTTGCGAAGCTTGGGGTGGAATTTATCAGTGTCAACTCCGTTGTGGATTACTTTGATCTCTGCTCTCACTCTTGGAAAATAGTAGTGAATCTCGTCTTTGATCAATCTGGAATTGGTGATGATTGTGTGTAACCCAGGATGAGTTAAAGTGCGGTGCTCTTGCCATAGCAGGTACCTGTGATAAGGAGAAATCTTGATCCAGAAGTTTTTCCACCAAGAATTTACAAGGGTCCGCTGATGTAACCACTGTTTATGTACTCCATCTCCAGCACGATAGATATCCCCACATGGAATCCGTTCATGTGATTGCACAAGGTCAAAGTTTCCTTGTTGTACTGCACGGCAGGCACATCGTGCAAAAGACCAGTCACGCCACAGGCGGCCTATGTAGAATGGGTTGCATATAATTTTATTTATGTTGGGGTTGTCAGCACCATCCCACCTGCGGGTGATCAGTGTCAATTCAATATTGGATTCCAGTTGAAGTGCATTCAGTGCATTTTCCACAAAACGCTCGGCTCCTCCAAAGGGAGTGTAACGCTGTCGGATCAATGCAATACGTGATACATCACCCATTTTCGATCCTTACCAACTGCCGTTGCAGTATTGGGATCACGCTATTTGGTGTTAGCTCATCGAGACAACGACTTTTTTTGCTCCCCTCGCACCCATCCACTCCACATGGGGCGCAGTTCCAAGATTGTTGAATCACTATGTGCCAGTTGGTGTGCTGGATGCCATTGAGGTTTGGATATGGATTTTGTTTTGATCTCCACTCATTTGGCCATGGCCCCCAATCAAACTCCCCTGAGGGGCCAAATAGGGCAATGGTTGGGGTGTCCTGTGAGGCAGCGATGTGCATGGGCGCAGAGTCTACACCGAAAAAGAGGCTGCTGATTGAAGAGAGAGCCGTCATCTGTTTTAGTGTCAGTTTACCGGCAAGTAAGATCGGTGAATTATTGCAGTGGCGGAGAATGTTCTTTACTCTATGCAGTTCAGCATCGATTGGAGCAGCCGTCAGGACGACTTGGTGGTCTGTTGCCTTTAGCCAGTTGATAACCTCGGCCATATATTCATCTTTCCAGCACTTAAAAAGCCACCTTGAGGTTGGATGGATGTGGATTAGAGGCTGCTCTTCCTGCCAGCCCGCAGATCGCAGTAGATTTTGTACTGTGTATAGATCATTCTCCGAATAATTGAGTGTCACCTTGTAACGGTAGCTTGATGTTAGAGGGCTCGCTAAGGCTAGATTTCTGGTTACAGTATGATTTCTGCCAGAAAGAGGATGGGCTGGATTGTTGACTATCCACCTCCTCCACCACTGTTCATCTTTTAGCTTTAGTAGACTAATCCGTGTATTGGCACCTATAAGATAGGAGAGGAGTATGCCACGATCTCCTTCAGTTGTGTTGATTGCAACATCAAACTGCTCTTTTCGAAGTTGCCAAAGCCATTGCATATAGCGCCTGAAGAAGCGGAGCTTAGACTCGCCCGTTTTTCTTGTTGGAAGCACATAGAGTTGCTCTAAATCAGGATGCCCCTCCAGCATCGCTTCGGTCCCTGGTTTTACGGTTGCTGAGACCC
>CAZMRQ010000053.1:0-8204 GCA_964568795.1 uncultured Gammaproteobacteria bacterium
CTCCTTTTATAACAAGCATTGGAGCATAAAACATGCAAAACCCTCCGTTCGCAAGCAACTCATGCATAATATCGATCTGAGTGTAACTATTTCCTTTACTCTCTTTGAATAAATCATAAAGATCCAGGCTCTGAATATCTTTTGTGCTATATGTAAGACCTGACATATATGTTGGCACAGTTGGCACCAGTAGAGAATGCGTTATTCCAACTTTCACATTTTCAAGACTATTATCAGGACTATAATAATACCTATTTTCTACCTCATCAAATATTGAGCAACTAATCACTTTTATATCAGAAGAGAGGTTATCTAAAAAATCCAAATAATGATGAATACGATCTTTGTCAATACTGTCCTCATCTGAAAGCAACATACAGTATTTTGCTGATGATGATCTAATAAGATACGTAAAACTCTCTGCTCCGCCACGATTTCTTTCAAAGCAATCGTACACTAATCTATGGTCATAATTACGATACTTCTCAAGCTTATCTTCAAAACCATTGGAATTACATCTAATCAAGAGTCGATCATCCAAACAAGAAAGGCATGACTCAATTGCACGTATTGCACCCTCCGGTCTCGCATAAGTTGGGATTAATATCTCTAATGTTTTCATTTTTATCGAATGATTAACTGACACATCTAATATCTTCAAGCTTAGCCTTATTTAAGCCTGAATCAAAATATCCATTTCAAATTCTTTCGCCAAATTATAGTACAGCAAAGAGGCAGCTAGATACGCTCACGATCAGAGAAATCCAGAAGCTTACCACCCTCTTCTGCCAACTGGAGCAGTTGATCCGGAGTTTCCAGGCAGTACTGGCAGTCATCCCCCTCTGTCTCATACCCCCACTTGGCCATCAGATAACCTAGCTTCGCCTGATGTGCAGCCTGGTGATCTGCATTACGGTCACCAATATATATTGTGTTTTGGGGAGATAGACCGAGATCTACAATCATCCACTCAAGCAATGCTCCCTTTCCTGCAAGATCAGGAAACTGATCCAGCGCACAGACCTGATTAAAATATTCATTCCAACCAAGCAGTTCAAGAATCTTTAATGTTGGATGTTCGCGTTTATTTGTAGCAATATAAAGTGGATACCCTTGCTTATATAATTCACCCAACATCCTCTCCACGCCATCAAAGCATGTCGTCTCGAGATAGCCGTAACTATCATAGGCCTTCATAAACTGTCCTGCAAGTGAATCGATCAAGACTGAATCCTCTGACCCAGCAACCACACTTAACATCTCTTTCAACGGTGGGCCAATCAAATTTGCAGATAGTTGACATGCAGGAGTCATATTATTCTCTTCAAGAATCTTCCCAACCGCAGCAAGAATACCAGCTGAAGAGTTGATCAATGTACCATCAAGGTCATAAATCAGATTTACCATTCGCGACATGATATTATTGGGATAGTATTACAGTGACTAGGCATTAGCCACTCTCACTCTGTGCAGTTAATTTAATTATCTCATCCAAGGACGTCCATGCGTTAAGACCGAATTCATTACATGCTCTTTGAATATCTGGCACATATATATTTCTTGGCACATTGCCTACACTATAGGATGGCCGGGACTGGATCTTAACTTTCTTGTTTGGAGAGACAATTTGTTGTACCAACTGCGCTAGTTCAGCAATGCTAACTTGGTGATCAGACCCTATATTATATATAGTATGTCTGCCTCCACCAGCCAGCAGTGTGATCAACCAAATCACCATATCTCCAAGATAAAGGTATGACCGAATGGGGGTGCCATCGCCCCGTACAACGATCTGGTTTCCATATAGCGCCTGATGTATAAAATTTCCAAATGCATAATGGAGATCAGTTGGCAACAATGGCCCTGCAAATGAAAAGCATCGAGCGATTGTAAGGTCAAAATTGTGAAGATGTGCATATTCCGCACAAAGATACTCGGCTGCACGTTTTGCCTGGCCAAGTCCGGTTCGGTAGTCACTCGTATCCGGAGCACCAGAAAAGTCTTCCGGTATTGATGTCATTCCTTTAAGAAGCCCGCCATATGCAACCCCGGAGCTAAGAAACAGCAAGCGTTTCACTCCCACAGAGGATGCCATGTCAAGAACATGGCGTGTACCAGATACTAGGGTATCAAACTTGTTTAAAGATGTCTCACCCGAAAAGGTTTCGGCTGCTGATGTTGTTGCCCCATGAATAACATAATCAAATTGTTGTCCTGTAAAATCGAAGTTCTTGACATCCCCATCTAGCAGCGATACAGAACCCTGATTTGAGAGGCTGGAAAAGCGTCTTCTGAATGAAGCTGAATCCCTGGTCAACACTACGACATTCAGACCCAACCCCAGAGTTTCTTCTGCATGAAGGATAGCTTCCAATATCCATCGCCCAAACAACCCTGTTGCGCCTGTCAAAAATATTGAGGCACCTCTCAGCTTTTCCCACTGATCAACAGATCTCGAAAAAAGCCTTTGGGTTTCGCTCCTCAAGATGTTGGCACCATCGACAGGGGGCAAATAGCTGCTCATCATAGCCGCACTCATACAGAAGTCATCATCAGGCCTTCCATCTACTCACTATACGGATAAATAGATTGTAAGCCCACCCGCCCATTGCTCAGACAACTGTGTAATATCTTTTGTGAGCATCTGACTCATACACCAAAATTCTAAATGAGGACCGTATGACTTCAACAACAACACTAAACGAGGGTCTTTATGGACATATGCAGACAAGCATAGAATGGGCGCATAATGCTCCTCGTTTATAAGTATGCCAGGCTCTCCAATTAAAGCTGAACAAACGTCCATTCCGCCTGAAAGGCAAACTTTAGCATGCTCCAGCTCTGGCAGTGCCTGAAACTGTAGCCTCTGTGAATTGACATCATACTCCTGTAGTGCTTGCGGAAAATACCAGCCAACAACCGGCCCCTTATTAACTGCACTAATAAATTGTTGATAGTTTGAGTTCTCTTCAATAGATATATGATTTTTCAACTCAGAATTACCCTGCAAGACAGCCTTGAAGTGGTACTCTGGGTATTTATCAGAAAAAGACTCTTTTAGGTTTTGCAGCAGTACCTCTTCTAGATTTTCCCCAAGGTCAAAGTCAACTATTGGTGAATCATAAACAAAAGGTATATGAACACCATTCAGTATACTTGAGTAGTTCAAGTCCGACTTTATTACCTCTAATAACGAGGAAGCCTTGCTCTTAAAATCATTAAACTCAATATTATTAACACTATTAAACTTATTGCTTCTATTAAAAACACTTAAATAATCAATCTCTGGCTGATGAATAGAGTAATAATAACTCGGCTTATTACCAAAAACCCTCATTCCTGGAACGGGATTACAACGCCCCTGATCATTAAAGTAACTCACATTATCTTCCTTGGTTATTTTCTGATTTCTGGAGCCTTGCCAAAACCATGCTCATATGGAACTGGCAATAATGGGCTAATCTCCATATAGTCATGTACTGCCTGGTTATGAAATCGGATAAAACCTTGATGTTCACCGATAATACATTCATCTCGATGCGGCCCAAGCCAACTGTTCAACATACCACGCTCTAACACAGTCGACAATGATTCATTCACAACATTACCAATGGACAAATCCATGTATGGGCAGGGAATCAGCTCTCCATCATGATTGATTGTATTGATACCTTTAACTGTTATGCATCGACCCGGCTGGCCGTAAGATGGGCACATGTGTGTAAAAACATTGTACTGGTCTTCAAGGAACTTTAGCTGGTCAACGTCTTTCTTGGTGCATACCCAGGCCTCTTGCTCTCGCGCGATCCCAACAGGCTTGGCCAAAGTGACATATAGCGGGATATCATTCTCTTTACAATAGTTACACATGCTCATGAACTCATCACTGAAAACCCTATCTTTAACAATGCACGTCGAAATCAGCAGCTCCAGGTTTGCTTTTTTTGCGGCGTCCAATGCATGAATCACACGCTTGTATGATCCTTTTTTGCTCCGAAACTCATCATGCTCCTCCTCAATCATACTATCCAGTGAGATTTGGACCTTGTACCCTCCTAGTAATGCAAACCATTTCGCCTTTTCCTCATCAAATGTCCAACCATTAGTATCTAAAATAATGAGGTGTTTCATTGGGTCAAGTGCTTCAATTAGCTTGTCCAGATCTTTATCCAGCAAGGCTTCACCACCCGTCAGAACAAAACGAAAAATACCGTACTCATCTGCTTGCCTTGAAAGCTCTCTATAATCATCTAGAGTCATTTGTGGTCGCGGATCAATCGTGCCAGTACGTTTTTTTAGATCACGGCTCATATACGGCTCTTCACAGCAATGTGCGCAATGGAAATTACACAAAGATCGGTTGATCTTAAGTCTCAGGATTGGACTAATCTGGCCATCCAGCATACCCCTGAAGTAATCCTGAATCTTTTCATGAACACGTGGCCGTTGCTGGCTTTGGTCTCTTCGTTTATTTTTTTCAGCCAGCGACAATGCCTCCTGTTCAGCTAAAACCTGTAGTTTGTTTATCATCATAATCTCCTAGGTATCCATGTAATATGCTGGCACGCTACAGCGCAGACCGGAAGTTTCATCGGCAATGTTGTTGTTCTGGATCAGCAGGATAATACTGTTGCTCTCTTCTTTAGCAGTAACCTTTGGCAATTTCATGGTCATATAAGGGTTGTATGGAGCTACTGCCTCATTAAGCAACCTCTTCATCTTCCAATAATGCTTATTTCATGTAGTCCTTCATTTTCTGTCAATTGAAGCAGCTCTCATATATGCGATGCTGTTGAATCAGTTCGCTTGGACATTTCTTAAACCATGCCCACATACCGTTCTCAATACTTCCCCCATTGTAGCCTTGCGATTCGTCCAGATCAGACTTCAGCACGCATTTATAAAGCAGAGAGATAAAATGACCCCTTATATCTCTGTGTGGAGCCATGATCTCATGGACTGACATTGGCACTGGTTCATGATCAACAGTTGCACTTAGTTCATTACAGGCAACAGCCTGAATTCTGTCCGCAGCAGTTTCCTTAAACCTGATTATACCACCCGGTATATGCCAACCGGGACCATAGAACTCATCATCCCTCCATACCAGCAGTTTTTCATTCACTTCATTAACGACCAGCAGATCAACATTAACCAGCGGGGTCAACCTACTCACAAGATAGAACAAGTCCTGCGGCAGGCCACCTCGTGCATCAGGTACTTCCTTGTCAAAAACTCCTACGACACTGGCAATGTCTGCATCAATGTGGTCGGTCACAATAGCTCCAAGTGATTCTCACGAAGCACAGCCAATTGAAAGCAGTCCCCATGTTTCTCTCTAATAACTCCAACCACCTCATCCGAGTAGCTGGCTGCCATCACGACAATAGCATTCACCGGGTCCGTCTCCAGTACCTTCGGTGAAAGGATGGGCAAATGACTTGCGGGCGTGTATTTACCCTGCTTAAATAATGCAGAATCAATGATATAACGAACACCTTTTGAAAGATCAAGTAGTGCAATGGTGGCCAATGCCTGATGCCCTGCCCCCCATATCGCAACATTGCCAGCATGCTCCGCAACAAAACTATCAACCTCAGCCTGCAAGATAGAATGCTGCGCAGTGAATTGAGCAACCTCTACTGGCTCTCGCTTTCGTACAGTCGCTGACAAAATATAATCATACCAAATGCTTTTACATTCAATAACTTCAAATCCATTCAAACGCATGGTAGTTTCCAGTGATTCCTGCGTAAAATAGAAAATATGATCACTAATAAACTCAGTAAACAGACTCTTCTGAAGAATCATGCCAAAGTTTGGCACTTCCACTAACCCTATAGCGCCTCTTCTTAGGTTATTGGCAATACCAAGCAGCGTAGTATTTGGATCCGGCCAATGCTCCATGAAATTAAGTACGGCAAATACATCAAACGGCGCCTCATCAAGGACATATTCTTCTGTTTCAATGAATGCAGGCTGTACATTCAGGTCATTATCCCGACACGCCTCAACTGAAGCAGGCGCATTTTCGATCCCGAATGGCTCAACGCCGGCCTGCTTAAAAATGGACAAATACTCCCCACAACCACAACCCACCTCCAGTAATCTTTTTCCCTTCAGAGCATTGGTTTCAATAAATTCAGTAAATTGCCGCAGACGAAAATCATGCATCTCTGGCGAATACGCAGCTGCACGAATCACCTCTCTATAATATGGGACAGGGTCACCCTTGGTTTGCACCAAACCACAACCCGTACACTGAAAAATCTCCAAATCCACACCATGATCGAGATGCAGACTGCTTGCATCTGGCATCATCTGGGCCGCCTTCGGCATATTCCTAAAGTGAAGCAGTGATACTTCTGGAAGTTCCCTATGGCACACCCTACAATGGTGTTGACTCGATATCATGGACATGGTTTGGGATGCTGCCTATGGATCGTTTCTATTGCAGTCAACACAGCGGCAGACAACTTAAGCTCAAACCATTGGATGTTATCCTTCATCTGATCGATCGTCGTTGCGCCGACAATTTTGCTCGCCACAGAGGAGCGATTATTTACCAATTTAATCACCATATTGCTAAGTTCAGAAGTTACTATATTGTCGCGATTTCTGATAAGGGTGCATCTATCATATTTTTCCATTCCCTCCAGAATGGATCGTTATACGCCTCTTCCGCACATTTTTTATGGTATTCTGCACGACTTTCATCCCCTAAACTTTCATAACAGATTGAAGCATATTTATGCGCAAAGTAGTGATCTGGTTTTGCTTGTATGGCATTATTAAAACCAATTAATGCAGTATCGTAATTACCAAGCCTTAAGTCAGAATTATAGACAAAATTAAGCTCAAGATTGAACAAATACACAACTGACTGCAATCCTTTTTCTGTAAAATGCTCAGTTTCAATAATTGCCTTTTTGTAGTCACAGTGCGTAAAATCCCCTTTTAAATAGCCTCCATCAACAGATTTTGCCAGCAACTCACTTCCGGTAATTGGTGTAGCGACATTTGGCCTAAACCAATTTGCATAAGTAGACCTCAAAAACAACCTACTCTCCTCAAGGTGCTCTACTGTCTCGCCCGGCTGACCAATAACCAAATTACAGTCTGTATAAATTCCTATTTCACGGCAATCACTAGTCACTCTCTTGACGATATCAAGATTAAGTGGCTTTCTCATTATTTTTTGCAAGACCTCATAACTTCCGGACTCAACAGCCAAGACCAATTGATCTGTGCCAACCGCCTTTATTCTCTCTAACATAGGTTTTTTTAGGGCATAAAGTGCAAGCGAGTTTGGGAAAAAAGCGGTTAGACCCATATCAATTAGCATTCCAAGAATTTCATACGCTCTGCGTGGATCCCCCATAAAATGATCATCTTCAATCGCTACTGTCTGAAGAGCATACCTATTCTTCATCCATGTAAGATCCTCTCTTAATCTATCAATGCTCTGATATCTCATCTTTTTTCCATGCACTGTATCTTGAGCACAGAAGGAGCAGCTATATGGACACCCTCTAGAAGTCATTATATTAAATGTTAGACCCTTTGTTGCCAGTACTGGATACGCATTAATTGTTGGATTTAATGAATAACCAGACAAATCACAAAGCTCATAATTAGGAAGTGGTATCTCATCTAGATCCTCGATCAAATCGTGTGAAAATTCCTGTATTTTGATATTTTTTTGCCCAAGGGTTACTAATCCACGCCCCACTCGTGAAGAGTCTTCACCAATAGATTTATCTTTGGTAATCCAAGATCCATCTATCTTCAGCTGCTTCACCCTGTCATCAGCATTCACTAGTCTAACTAGTGGGCGCTCGCCCTCTCCGAAACACAAAGCATGAAAATCATCCGTATCAGCATATATTTGGTGGTACATGTTAGTTGGAAGGAATCCTCCACCAACAACCAAGGAGTTTGGGAATAGGGTACGACAAATAGTGGCGAGCTTAATCATGCTGTCATAAGCCGTGCCAAACAACGCTGAAATACCTACAATGTCAGGCATGAAATCTTCTTTCTGAATAGTTTCAAGTTTTTCTACAAAATAATATTTAAAGTCGCTATAATCAAAATCGGTCACTTTGTTCAGATCTACATTAAAATCAATCATTCTATTATCAACCTTACCCCCGGTTATTCACCAAACCGTCATTTCAACGGCTGATTCGCCCACATTCCCA
>CAZMRQ010000054.1:0-8155 GCA_964568795.1 uncultured Gammaproteobacteria bacterium
CTGATATGCATGCACTTAAAGACGGCTACATCTCAATAACCCCGCTCAGATATAATCTGACAGACAATGCATTCCTTGCTGAAGTAGAGTCATGGGAATGGGATTCATAAAGTTTCAGTTTGTCGGTTCAGCTGCTCTTCTCCTCAAACTCTATAACTCTATAACTCTATAACTCTATAACTCAATAACCTAAACAACAATCAGTTGTAACTGTAATTTGTACTTGATTTTATGTCATTTTAAGAGTACCTTCTACCTGTTTAAGATTTAGAACAACTGACAAAGAACACGTGGGTTTACAATTAAGTCAGGCCAGGTCAGCCACGTTGAATTCGGCAATATTTTTTCCGCGATCACAAAGTGCAGAAAGTAAAAAAGAGTCGTTTACCAATATATCTACTCATCACTGCAATTACAGCAGGTGCCTTTACTGTTACACTGGGAATGGTTGTATTGGTTGGTTGGTATACCGGCAATAAAGTACTGATACAGGTTATGCCGATGTTTGTGCCGATGCAATACAATACGGCACTTGGTTTTGTGCTATGCGGGTCCGGCATGCTGCTGGGGATATTCAATAATCGTTATATTACGTTAGCATTAGGTATACTGCTAATATCACTGGGCAGCATAACACTTCTTGAATACATGTGCGGTTTGAATATAGGCATCGATGAGTTGTTTATGAAACATGACATTGTTACCAAGACTTCACATCCCGGTCGAATGGCCCCAAATACGGCCGCATGTTTTTTCCTTTTTGGGGGTACATTACTATTCTCTCTCTTCTCCAGAAAGCCAAGATATGAATCACTATATAAATCTATGCTTGCATCATTGATATTTGGATTCAGCGTAGTTGCACTGTCAGGCTACATGACACATCTTGAGTCAGCTTACGGTTGGGGCAATCTTACTCGAATGGCAGTGCACACTTCTGCCGGATTTGTAGTGCTCAGTATAGGATTACTTTTGTATCTCTGGCGTCGTGATATAGATAATATAACCCCGATTCCATACTGGCTGCCTATTCCTGTCGCAATCGGAGCTTTAACTATAACTATCTGTTTATGGCAGGCACATTACTTTGACAGTGATGTGGTTATTAAGATGGGTGGTAAAGCAAGTGGCCAACCATACCTTTTGTCTGCCTCATTAATAATTGGTGTGCTATTCTCAATAGCACTAAGTTTGACAGTATATTTTGCCATAGTATCCAACAACCGTACCAGGCAAATTTCAGAAGCTAATAGAAAGCTTGAGTCTGAAATTGCTGATCGTAAACATGTGGAGGTGGAATTAGTAAAATATCGGGATGATCTGGAAGTCCTTGTTGATGAAAGAACGAAAGAGTTGAAAGAATCACAGAAAAACTTGTTAAGCTCTGAACGTCTTGCTGTGCTGGGAAGATTGTCAAGCGGTATTGCACACGAAATACGTAATCCACTGGCCACTATTGGCAGTTCAGCATATTTTCTATCCAAAAAGCTTAAGGATGCTGATGAAATTGTACTGAAAAATATTGATCGTATAGCAAGCGAGGTCAAGGAGTCTACCACGATTATACAGGGGCTACAGGATCTGGCCACTATGGATATGCCGAAAAAGGCCAGGAAAGATATTACTGTCGTCATTGAAGAGTCCCTGAAAACAACAGTCATACCAAAGGAAGTCAAGGTTGCCATTGACATACATAAAGACGAATTTTTTGTGGATGCAGATGTAAAGCAGATGTCAATAATGTACAAAAATTTGATTAACAATGCAGTTCAGGCAATGGAGAATAGAGGTAATATCTGGATAGATGCAAATAGAACAGAGAGCAATAATGTTGAAGTATCGATCAGGGACTCTGGACCAGGGATCAAGGCTGATGACTTGAAGAATGTATTCACTCCATTCTTCGGGACAAAAGCAATGGGGTTTGGTTTTGGCCTCACCATCTGTAAGATGATTATTGAGAAGCACGGAGGCAAGATTGATGTCAAATCAGAAGCAGGAAATGGGGCGACATTTATTGTGCGCTACCCCTCTAATTAAACAAATTTATTAGGAGTAAGGATATGAGCACGAGCAAAAATATTCTCATTGTTGATGACAACATGAAATTTTGTGAAAGCATATCAGAAGTTCTCGAAATGGAGGGTTATAATACTGAATCGGTTAACGATGGACTGTCTGCTATTAATGCCATAAAAAAAGACGATATAAATCTTGTACTGATGGATATCAAGATGCCGAAAATGGACGGTGTTGATACATTTCTAAAAATAAAGGATATCTCCAGTGATATCCCTGCCATTTTGATGTCGGCTTACGCGGTAGATGATCGCATCCAGATAGCATTACATAATGGCATATTCGGTGTATTTAATAAGCCACTACACTTTGAAAGACTTTTAAGAAGTATTAGAAAATCTGGTTCGGACGGTGCATTGATAATGATTGCTGACGATGATGCAGCACTAACCTCTCGCTTACTAGATGAACTTGCTGAAAAAGGCTATGACAGTATGGTCGCAAAAGATGGCGATTCGGCTGTTGACATTGCAAAAGAGACCAGGGTTGATATTATTATCCTGGACATGAAGTCACAGGCAATTAGGGGAATGGAAACATATTCAGCAATACGTGAAATACGTCCTGACGTGATAGTGATCATTCTTGGAAGTTTTAATGTTGAAAATGGTGAGTCTGCCAATGTAGACATAAAGAGTAATGTGGGTGCTTGCCTGGAAAAACCTGTAGACATGAATCAAATGCTGGAATCCATTCAGAAGTTGCTGAATGATAGATAATTGATCCAGTCTACGGTATAGAAAACAAAATAATAGAATATTTAAATGGCGATTAACATATAATAAATACAAAACACTATGGAAAGTAATTTTAGCATTTTGATTGTCGAAGATAATTCAGGATTGCGTGAAAGTCTTGATGATATATTTACAGTAAATGGTTATATCGTAAAGACTGCTGCAACAGGTGCTGAGGCAGTTGACCTTTGTGGGAAGAACCGATATGACATTGCTCTTGTAGATATCACTCTGCCTGATATTTCAGGCATTGATGTAGTAGAGGGAATTGCCAGGTTGTCCCCTAAGACAGAATTTATTTATATGACAGCTCAAGCTTCTGTTGACAGCGCTATAGAGGCAGTAAAGCAGGAAAATGTAATTTCATATGAGACCAAACCGTTAGATCTGGATAGTTTACTTGCTTTAATAAATCAAGTTGTAGAGCGCAGACAGTTAAATAAAAAGCTAAGAGTGTCAGAGGAGGCACTTCAAAAATCGAATTCGCTACTAACCTCAATTATTGAAAGCCCTGATAATATTATTATTTTTGTTCTGGATAGGAGTTACAACTATTTGAACTTTAACACGGCTCATGTAAAAAAAATGAAAGAAGTGTATGATGCCGATATTGAGATTGGACAGAATGTTCTAACGTATATGACCGTAGAGGATGATCGTTTGAAAGCCGAAGAAAATTTTAAGCGGGTTCTTAAAGGTGAGCGATTTGTCAATGTGGAGGAATATGGACAAGCCAGCAGTCGGTGTTGGTATGAATTGATTTTTAATCCGATTTATGATGATCTAAATATTACAGGGATTACAGTGTTTGTGACTGATGTAACCGAGCGCATAAAGATGGATAAAGCACTCCGACAATCAGAAAAACTTAAATCCATTGGGACAATCACTGCCGGAATATCCCACGAGTTCAATAATATCCTTGCCGTCATCTCCGGAAAAGTACAGCTATTGGAGATGATCTACCAAGATAATAAAGAATTAACTGATGAGCTTGAAGTTATTATGAAGGCGGCAGATGATGGTGCTGCAATATCCAGCAAGATGCTACAGTTTACTAAAACAGCTAAAAACACAGATCTTTTTCAGTCTTCTGACATCACTGATTTGATAAATCAGTCTATTGATTTTAAAAAACCCAGATGGTCAAATGAGGCGCAGGCTAGAGGAGTAAACTACAGAATGGATACGGAAAACCTGAAGGATGTTCCTTCTATAATGTGTAATCCTACTGAAGTAAGAGAGGTAATTATAAATATAGTTAAAAACGCACTTGATGCAATGCCTGATGGCGGTAGTATCTCTTTCAGTACATACAGTGATGATGATAACGTATTTGCAAACATATCTGATACAGGAAAGGGTATGCCTGAGAGTGTGATGAAGCACATATTTGATCCGTTTTTTACCACCAGGACTCCGGAAGGTACCGGCTTAGGCCTGAGCATGGCGTACGGCATAATGACCAGACATAGCGGTAAGATCAAGGTCGAAAGCGTGCAGGGAAAGGGCAGTACGTTTAAACTGCAATTTCCAATTCATACAAAAGCAGCCAAGACTATTGAGGAGCCCAAACAGGAGCAGAAAACCAGCAACAGAAATCTCCGCATTCTGGCGATAGATGATGATAAGGCTATACGAAACATAATTGAGCAATTCCTTTCCAGAGATGGTCACAATATAAAAACTGTGGATAATGGAGCTGATGCTATAAAAATAATAGGGAATGAAGATTTTGATCTTGTGTTGTGTGATCTTGCCATGCCAAATGTCTTTGGATATGATGTCATAAAATCTCTTAACGTGCTAAAAAAGAGGCCTAAAATAGGAATAATCTCAGGCTGGAATGATGAATCACCAGCGGGAGAAAGTAATGAAGTAAAAGCGGACTTCTATCTCAAAAAGCCATTTAAACAAGCAGATTTGACCAAGCACATAAATCAATTGTTTATTTAACAAACGAAGAATTTGTTGTTCTGCCATAGTGATCTTCACCCTACTATTGTCTCAGCTCCATTAACCTATATGTACGTTCGTGCACACTTTGCTTCTTGCCTTAGTATAAATTCGTGAAATTAGTGTCTCAAATCGCCAAGACATTAATCGCGAATTACAATCCGAAAAATTATCGCTTGATTTCATCTTGTTTAAATCGTAAAGTACTTTATTAATATAGGTTAGGCACTAATCTGTATTTGAACTAACCAATGTTATCCGGAAATGTTCATAGTCTGGTTGTTGCTCGTTTTAAGAACAACAATTATCAGAGACATGTATCTAATTTTAGATCTAATAAACCCTCAAATAACTTTTTAAATGTTAAGAAATTTAAAAATTGGTTTTCGTCTTAGTATTGGTTTTGGGTTGCTGATAACAGTTTTTATTGTATTGGCTGTTTTTGAATTAGACCGAATGAATTTGCTGTCGAAGCAGACTACCATGATGCATGACCACCCGCTGGCTGTGAGTAATGCTGTTCAACGGATAAATACCAATATTATAAAAATTCATCGCAGCATGAAAGACGTTGCTCTGGCTCAGGGTATAGACAGCATAGAAGAAGCGTCGCGTTTAGTAGATGAACATGAAAAAGAGATTTACAAAGACTTCGACATTATTGACAAACGTTTCCTGGGCGAAAAAGAGAAGTATGCAGAGGCTTTAGAAGCATTTGTTGTCTGGAAGCCAATTCGTGACGAGGTGATTTCCTTAATGCTTGCGGGACAAAATACTGAGGCAGCCAATATCACAAAAGGCAAGGGTGCAAAGCATGTAGTGCACATTGAGAAAGATATGGAGGCTCTTAGTAAATTTGCCCAAGGGAAGGCTAATGAATTATATATAACTGCTGCTAAAGTAAGAGATGAATCCTTTACAATTATTTATATCTTTTTTGCTGTTTCAATTGTTCTTGTGATTGTATTTGCGATTTTTTTCACCAGAAGTATTACAACTCCAATTAAAAAGACAACACAGGTAGCCGATTTAATAGCCGGTGGTGATTTATTACATAGAATGGATATTACGAGTAATGATGAGATAGGTCTATTAGCAAAATCCTTTAATACTATGGTTGATTCTCTGAAACAGGCTCAGGACGAACTTGTAAGGAAAGAGAAATTTACTACTATTGGCCGTATATCAGGCTCTATTGCCCATGATGTCAGGCATCCACTTGCAACGATAAAAAACTCCGCATATTTCCTGAATATGACTCTGAAAGATCCTAATGAAAAGACAAAAAAGCATCTGAACCTTATCAATAGCCAGGTTGTGCATGCAAATGAAATTATTACCAGTCTCATGCGTATGTCGGACGATAGAAAGCCGGAGAGATCAAAAATAATTATCAATGACTTCTTAGAAAAATTCTTTTCGGCTCTACCATTACCTGAGCATATAGAGCTGGTAACGGAGTTTGACAACGAATGTCCTGATATTGTAGTTGACCCGTCTCAACTTAAGCAGGTTTTTATCAATCTTGAATCAAATGCTGTAAGAGCTATGTCTAACAGCGGTACGGTTACTGTGAAGACACGTAGAGTTACGAGTTCAGATTTTGATGGAAAGAGTTCATCGCAAGATGGGGATTTCGTAGAGATCACCTTCTCAGACACTGGTGTGGGTATGAAAAAAGAGATCATAGATAAAGTATTTGAGCCGTTCTATTCAACAAGAAACAAAGGCATAGGACTTGGCCTCTCAATAGTTAAGGAAGTTATCGTTGCAAATAATGGTAAAATAACAGCAGAGAGTGAAGAAGGAAAAGGTAGTGCGTTTAATATTGTGTTTCCGGGAGTTAAGAATTGTTGATTGTCGATAGATGATTAAATATTGATAGAAAGTAACTATCACAACAAGAAAAACTGCATAAAAATGAAAATAAGTAGACAATTAACAATAATAAATACGAATGAGGAGAAGATGTGAACAAGAAACTATCAGTACTAATTGTGGATGACGATGTAGACCTGGGTGATACCTTACTGGATATTCTGGAGGCCAAGGGGTACGACGTCGCTTTCTCCTCAAGTGGCGAGAACGCGTTAAGCAAAATTGAGGATAAGAGATATGACGTTATATTTATGGATATCAGGATGCCCGGTATGAATGGAGTGGAGACACTCAGACGTATAAAGAAACATTCACCCCTGACCTCTGTCGTCATGATTACCGCCTTTGCGGAGGATGAGCTTGTCGATCAGGCAAGAGAAGAGGGATCACTGCAGATTTTATCGAAACCTCTTGATATAAATAAAATTATTGGCTTTCTACAAAAGCAGGAACTATTAAAGACAATTTTCATAGTAGATGATGACCACGAGTTCTGTAGTTCACTTGAAGATGCTATCATACTTCATGGTTATGATGTGACAGTTGTTCATGGTGCGCAAGAGGCAATCGATACATTCAAAAACAACAAATATGGAATTGTTCTGCTGGATATGAAACTCAATGGAAGAAACGGACTGGAGGTAGCTGAATCTATCAAAAAGAAAGGCTTTAAATGCTTCGTAGTTATAATGAGCGCCTATACGAAGGAGTTTCAGGATTTGCTTGATAAAACAGATATTAAAAATAGTTTCATAGAAAAACCCTTCGATATAGACAACCTCCTCAAACTCCTGACTGAAGTGTCGCGAAAGAGGTTAACAGAAGTACTGACATGATATGATTATTGATCGTGGGCTGGTTTGGTATTTATTAATTATTAGCTGGAGGAAATGAAATGGGCAAAAAACTATCAGTATTAATTGTGGATGATGATGTGGACCTGGGAGATACCTTACTGGATATCTTAGATGCCAAAGGATACGATACCACATTTGTATCAAGCGGCAAGGAAGCGTTAAGTAAAGTTGAGGAAAAACAGTATGATGTCGTCTTGTTGGATATCAGGATGCCGGGGATGAATGGAGTTGAAACGCTCAAACAAGTCAATGTGAAATCTCCACTGACTACAGTTGTAATGATAACGGCCTTTGCGCATGACGATCTTATTAATGAAGCAAATGAAGAGGGTGTACTGAAGATACTTAATAAGCCCCTTGATATAGATAAAATCATCTCTTTCCTGAAAAAACATGAAATTTTAAAAACAATGTTTATGGTGGATGATGACACCGATTTCTGTAACTCCCTCAAAGATGCTATAGAACTACACGGTTACAATGTAACAGTCGTTTACACTGCGCAAGAGGCAATTGATACTTTCGAAAATCAAGAGTATGGAATTATTCTACTGGACATGAAACTTAATGGAAAGAACGGAATTGATGTAGCGGAATCTATCAGAGAGAAAGGCTACGATAGTGCCATAGTCATGATGTCTGCACACA
>CAZMRQ010000055.1:0-8017 GCA_964568795.1 uncultured Gammaproteobacteria bacterium
CTTCTGGGGCCTGATCTGCACTTGCTTCTGGGGCCTGCTCTGCACTCGCTTCTGGGGCCTGCTCTGCACTCGCTTCTGGTGCAGCATCGGTTTTTTTAGGTTTGTCAGCCATGTTCAACTCCGTTACTGTTACTACTAGTATACTCGAAAATAAACAAACGGTCATATTAATTTAATATTCTTTTATTTTTCAATTATTTATTACCTAGATAATTTCCAATACTTCATCAGATAAGTTGAAAATATATGCTATTATTGATTGGCAAAATAACTATTTAATAATGAAAAAAATGCCACGATTATTGCAAATAGCATGAATTAAATGGACACACCTGTAGCAACTCGATAAGATAATCTCAAAACCCTACTCAAATAAGATGAATGCCCTCATAAGAATTGCTTTTTCAGACAATAAACAATCCGCATTTCTTCATGGCGATGCGACTATGATATGTCAACTCATTGCATGATAGCTCGACCAAATACCTCATATGTCCACATGATACACACCACACTAAACAATACACAGCATTAAACTAGTTTTCCTTAGCTTTATTTCTTCGCAGAGCACATAACTTCCTATTGCCTTCTAGCTTTAGATTCATGCCCCCAACTCGTGGCTCACCCGTACCAACTTCTGGCAAGGGGAAAACTGGGGGAGGACGGGGGCTCTCCCTCCCCTGCAGACACGGTATGTACTTCGACACGCCACCACGACAATCAATCCTGCGATAGCGGCGGCACTACTTACTCTTCCAGACCTCGTCCTCCACGTCTCTTAAACAGGATTCCTGGACATTTGGTGGGATTTAGCCACTCACCGCGTTTCTCTGTCTTGTTTACAGGAGCTTCCTTCTTGGTCCAGGTCCAACTTGCTTTCTGCTATGATAGAATCTACTATACTTTCAGAGAAATTGGATATAACTCTAAATCACTGACTGATCACAACGAGATAGCAAACTATTTCTCATGAATACTCATCTTGTAAGTCATCACAGACCTTCTCCATATAAAAACCCTGAACATCAATTTGCAAGGCTAAAAAAACTGTGACAACACAATCTATTTCCCTTTGCCCCCTATTATCAAATGAAAAAATCACAGCTTAGCTAACTTCATTGACCCTACAAACCAATAACCACTCTTTAGTTATAAAAATTAACTGTGACTTAATATTAGTGTGTTACATTATTAATATAAAAACAATAAAGGCATAAGTTATGGCAAAACGAAAAAAAGCACCGAAGCGTCAGCAGACTAATATAGCACCAGAACTTACGCAGCCTCCTAAAGAATACTATGATGATAGAAGTGATGAAGACTACGCAGCTAAGAACCCAACTCCTGGTGAGTTAGCAGCTTTAAATGCCGCTAAAAAGGAAGAAATGTACGCCAAGCAAAAAGCGATCCAACTAAAAGCAGCAATTCGTCGACAACAGAAAAAAGCACAAAAAAAAACAACAGGTCAACCTGCCGTTACAACAGCTAAAGAAATGCCAGAAAGAAGCCCTGTTGACTCCACTAATGTAGAGGGGGTGTCAGAAGGCGTGGAAGCAGGAGGAAGTGCTGATAGCACCAGTTCTAAAACTCTCACCCAGGAGCAAAAAAATGACCTTTGGAGAGAGGGTTATCACAATATGATAAAATGTTATAATCTCCTAAGTAATAATACATATACACATGAAAAAAAGAAGGTCTTATGCACAGCACTCAATGAAATCAATAGAAAGCTACCACGTGCCTGGCAGGCAACGGAATTAAAAGAACCAAAAAAACCTAGTGCCATTTCTGATGGATTTTTCCGCTTCCTAAACTTTTTGAGTCAAATATTACCTCACAGCTGGCGTGTAAAAGAGAGCATGGAAGAGTCAACTGATAAGCTAGATTTGCTCATAAATCAATTTAAAACAGAGTATCTTGAAGTAAAAGCGGAAAGTAAAAGTATCGGAGTCCATTCATCAACTGTTTCAAATCCACAAGAAAAACTCATGAGAGCAAATATACGCGATAAGGCGACTGGAGAACAAAGAGAAACACCTCGTATAGGCCGCGGAGGCGGTGATAAGTAGTATCTATAGACATCTCAAGGAATTATGGACAAGGCTCGTGAGCCACATAACGAGTCTCTGTATTTGTGGTATAAATGTCGGAGATGACGCCGATGGCCTATAGAATTTCATCTGTGACAGGACTCTTTGCTTTGTTCCATCTCATATATAAAGCAAATACCTAAGGCAGATGTAACAGCATCTGCTCTGACGTTAAGACTTGTTCTTTGTGATTCTGCATGGCTATGTGGCCCTGTCTTTCAATTTTGTCAGCTGTCATAAATCAACCCTCTCGAAGTGAATATTTCATATCCAAAATTAAAATGTGAATAAAAGACAGCGTATAAGACTTTTTTTCTTCTCTAAAGTTCGCCATAGCTACTGAAAAATCGATGCTGATGTGCCCAAACAGCATCATTCCCATGTCATGCCAAGATCACTAAACCACATGTCAATGCATTGTATACCCTAGCGCATAGTGTCAGCGGCATTACCGTTAAATCACTTTACAAACCATGCATGCATGTGCAAAAATAAAGCTTTAAAGAGATGTCACATTCATGACTTTTTGTCACGATTGGGAAAAAAAGCATACTTTGGTTGAGTTGCCTGAATCATTAATAATCAATATGCTAAGCAACTATTATCCCAAAGAGCATATCAAAAGCACTTCCATCATTTGTGGAGGCAATAGCAACATCAATGTCTTAGTATCTTTTTATAACTCTGATGAGCCGGTTATCCTCAGAGTCTACATGCTTGAGAAAGAGCACTGCCACAAAGAATACCATTTATATAGATTATTGGAAAACCGCATTCCTGTGCCCAAATTCCATTATATTGGTCAAGAGTCTGGTTATACATTTGCAATCACCTCATGCCTTCCAGGCACGCCACTGTCATCTTTTTTATTATCTCATCCCAACCAAAATGCGCATCAAATCATGTTCCAAGCAGGTGAGCTTCTTGCTAATTTTTCTCAAATCACATTCCCCAAAGCAGGTCCTTTCAATACTAAACTCGAAGTGGAAATCCCCCAATCACAAGAGCGTATTTTTAAAATGTGTCTCGATTACGTAAAAGAGCCCTACACACAGTCAGTCTTGCCTGCAGTCCAGAGAGAGCAGATAGCAATCCTTTTCCGTGCTTATAAACACCTGTTGCCTGACGCCAGCGAATCACATCTCGTCCATGGTGATTATGACCCTTGTAATATTTTGATCACTCACAGAAACGGCCAACCCACCATCTCTGGTATACTCGATTGGGAGCTCTCTTTCTCTGGTTCGACATTATCTGATATTGCATCCATGCTCTGTGATGCACACCAAGCACCCCCTGGATTTCAGGAAGGTTTTCTTGAAGGATTGAAAACGAAAGGATACAAGCTTCCTGCCAATTGGCTGCTCACCACCCATTTATTAAATATTTTATTCATGCTGGATGCTTTAAAAAGAACAACCGATAAAACCCCACAACGACTTGCTAGTATTAAAAATTTAATCAACTACCATTTATCTCAAGTCCAAAAAATTAAACTATCCCCCTATAGTGCTCAATAGCCTCAAGTGCATAAGCTTGCATCTCTTAAAATCACGAGTGCATTAGCCAAACAGCTTGCACACATTCATCACATAGCATTTACAGCTGTGCGTGGTTTAACTGCCAAGGTGAAAATAGATATCATTGCAGAACTCCATTTTCTTCATTTTAATCACCCACACTTACCCAGATGAGTTATGCTTACATGGGAGGCATTGTCATGCCATTGCGTCAATGTTTAGGACTGCGTTGCGCCGAAATGGCACAACAGACTTTTGTCCTCCCCTACAATTTTTAAATAACAGTATATTAGACTTTTTTCTCTTAGTATTCATTTAATGAAGTGTAGTTAAGCAAGAATTAATATTAATGTACGATAGAAGTTGTAAGAACACCAAGAGGCATAAAATGAATAAAAACTCACCCATAAATGATATGACCAAAGTCATTCAGATAATATCAGGAAAGCATGGCGCACCACTGTATAACTTAGAGACTAATGCGCAAAAAGATCAGTTTTTAGCCGATATAACAAGACTATTCACACTAAAATTTGAAGGAAATACTGACATATATGAACAAATATATAACTATTTTAATAGAAAATTTCTCGCCTATATGAAAAAGATCAATAAAAATGATGTGATACGTAAAGACACCAAACAAGCCTTGTTTAATTTCAATGCGAGAGAAAGTGCCCCCGACGCTGTGGCGAATTTAAAAAAACGTGAAGGAGGAGACCGTCACAACTGGTTTCTTGCGATGCTGTCTCGTTCAGTAAATCAATTCGGCAACATTGATATTAAGCGTAAAACATTGGCTTTGATAACATATGGCTATTTGAATGACATTTCTCATCAAGTTGAATTTAGCAATGCCATTGATCACCTATTGCCTTTAGCCGACGAAGATCCGATCAAATGCAAAACTCATGCCATCGATTCATTAGAAAGCCTATCAATGGTTAAAAAATACATTGAAGGTGTTGCAGATGAAGATAGAAAACTTGCAATTAATTGCCTTAGCATGGTTGCTGCTAAAACATCAAATTTAAGAGTATACCAATACCTCATCTCATTAAATCAATAACCTCAGCTACACCCTATTCTATGAATAGAGTTATGAAACAATTGAATAGTATACAGATCACATAACTGGATGTTTTGAATGAACAAATGACTGACAGATGTTTATGCGTCAATCTTTTTATAACGCCCATAATCACCTACTTTTTTAAAATAATCGATAAATAACTTAAAATAATTCCATTTCTTCAGCAAAACTTAATATTCATAGACGATATACAAAGTAATTAAACTGGAGAATGTTATGACTGCTAACGAACCTAACAAACAATCATGGTGGGGTACAGTAATTACAAGAACGAAACATATGGCACAAACACTTGCGCGACAGAATTCAGGACTCTATAACCTACAAACTGATGTTCAAAAAAACGCGTTTAAGGTGGATATAGAGAAGATGTTTCAAGAAATCGGCAACACAGACGATACATACGACGATATGAAAAACTACTTGCAAAGGATATTGACAGAACACTTAAATTCTTTAAAAGATAGTGTTGATGCTGAAGAGGCGTTCAGAAATACACAAGAATCCAAATTAAGCCACCTAGCTAGGCAAAAAGAAGTCGAAGTTCCTGATATATCAAACATGTTTCTACAAAGACTATCAAGATCTATAAAAGAATATCATTCCGATGAAAATAGCCCTGAAAGTAAAAAAATTTACGTTCAATACGTTTTGGCGCTAAAGAAAATCTTAGATCAAAATCAACATTCGAATGAGATAAATCCTGCTTTTGATGATCTATTTCCTCATGCACAGGCTCTTGCTAATGAAAGTCCCAATAAGTCGAGCAGTGTAATTTGCGGCGATGTACTGAAAATGAAAGATTATTTTTATGATTTAAAAAGTGAAGATATAACTCCATTACTACTACAATCGTTGTATTATCTATCCGATGGACAGACAGATCAGCAAGGTAAACAGGCGTTTTTAAGTGAAAAGTTCAAAAAATTACGTTACGAGGGTCAAATTAATGAGCTAGAAGCACTGGCATTGAGTGATCAAGAGCCTGCACAAAGTTCAAATGTGGAGGGTGCATCGACTACTGATGCAGCACTGGAAGAGGCAGTCAGGCAGGGGGCTACGGATGTCGTGCAGGCACACATAGGGGCGGATACATCGACTAGTCATACAGCACTGGTACAGGCAGCCAGGCACGAGGCTACGGATGTCGTGCAGGAAAACATAGGTGGAGCAAATCTGTTAGAGAGATTTTTGACAGCTATTAAAAACTTATGGAATAAGATTTTTAGTCGGACAGGCGGTAGTCCAGCAGAGGAAACTACTTCTGTACGTGTTGCACAGGGTGTAACACCAGCGTCCTCGGGCGCATTTCAGCCAGAGGAACAATCCACACGCCCACAGTCAGGCGAAACACCACCTCAAGATCCTTCTGATACAAATAATCCTAGACGATCAGGGGAGGGGCCATCCGTAAATAATTGAAAAAAACCCCCTTATTCATTTATTCTGACTTAAGGTAATTTTCCACTCTATACTATGTAAATGAGGCAGGGAACCTATGTGATGAAAACTTCACCTTCTGTACAAAATGAGAATGCAAAAAAACCGTATTCAGCATATCTGCTAAAGAAGCGATTGAACCATGACAACTCTATTAACTTCTCTACTATTGGGCTTATAAGCTATGATTACCTTATTCGAAGAAAATCTCTGCAAAATGCTATATACCTCATGGACCCCGTCAATGATTCAACCCATAACAGTGACCACTGTCCATCTATGTCAGAAGTTTTAGAAAAAACATTAGATCAAAAGCTATTAGAAACTCCAAAAAAATTATTATTGCCTATTTTTCAAGTACAAAAACACCATTTGTTTCCTTTGATGTCCCGTAATCATTGGGTTCTTCTTATAATTGATATCTCAGAGATGACTGTTAAACTCACGATTCATGATCCTAAACGTCATTGTCATTATCAAACCGAGCATATTTTTGATTTGCTAACGCAGGTTATCAAGAAAAACTCTCAGAAGAATTACCGTATTAGCTCTGCATCGATTTATCATAATCAGCAAAAAATACAAAACAAAACTGAATGTGGTCACTTCGTTGCACGATATATAGATAATTCCATAAATACGCGACATATTACCTCTATTCCTCCCCGCCCGCTCAATATTACCCTGCGTCTCGGCTCTTTATCTATAGAAATTCATGAAAGAATACAGCGAGCTCAGCGTTATCTCAGTCTAAATCACTCTGATCATTTCAGGGTCTTCCAACTCATGCTTTTTCTTATGGTAGCTACTGCATGTATCTTAATATTTGCCTATATCCCCTCCATCACCCCTTTTATACAATCATCTCTCGGCGGATTAACGCTCCCCTCCGTGCGCTGTATTCAGGCATTCACAGTACTTCTTTTTTCATCCTTAGCAACCTATTCTCTTAAGCAAGAACATCTTTTTGGCACCACAAGAGCAGCATATCAGCGTCCCCCACATGAGAAATCACCTGAATATAAAGCGATACAAAAGAAAAGAGAAACAGAAAAACCCCACAAATCAGTCCATGTAGGCACAATGAGCCACTGAACTGACATATGTAGAAGTCTGGCTTTGGAGTGCATGTTGACCAAATATCTCCTGTATCTGATCGAGCACTTGCGCCCTTTGACATATTTGGCTTATGCCATGATAATCCAACTGCTGCTGTATCGCAGGCATTAACTCAACAGCCGTTATTGATATATAACTCACTTTTTTGCCTGTTAATAGAAATTGTTTAAATAACTTATACAAACGATCTGCATCTTGTGTTGCTGGAGCAAGTGCATGATCAAGAGTCAAAGGAACATGATTGTCTTTCATAGCCAGTTGAATACGGCAAGCAAAAAATTGCTGTGCTCGGAGCCTTTTACTTAACCGCTGTGTTATATGCAATGCAATGCCCATCAAAGCTTCTTTATGCTGCAGATGAGAAGCTATAACTTTGCTATGCCCCATGGTCTTTTTACGCCTATGCTGCGCACCACTGGATCATGATCAGTGCCTTGGGAGATTATCCACTATGATTTATTTTTTCTTAGCTTTCATAATCGAACTGGATGCTTTAATCTGTTTCTTTGAACTCTTCCAACGATCATGTCTTACAGGACCAGGGTCAGTAAGAGCAGGCTTACCTGATTTAGGCACAGTAAAAGCAGCCTTATCTGATTCAGTCTTAATAACAGCATAATGACCAAAACCAAAGCCTTTTGCCGATTTGATGGACTTAATCTTATCAGCGCTATGAACCACGCCAGAAGAAGCCATCAAGGCTACAACGACCGCCCAAGCCAGGCAGGGTGCTTTCTTTCTGATATTGGATGTTG
>CAZMRQ010000056.1:0-7999 GCA_964568795.1 uncultured Gammaproteobacteria bacterium
TGTTCTTTGTGTAAAAAGATTGCTAAGAAGAACTAGCTTTGCTAAAAATTCGTTGTACATTATTATTAGTGACTTATATTCTATTATATTGCTATATGTTGCTATTTTACATTAATATATATAATATAAATAACTCTGTCAATACATTGAGCTGAGAGAATGCAGGCAATTTAAACTGGTGTATTTAAAATATTTGAAAAAACACTAAAATAGTGTTAACTTTTTGTTATATTTTCTTGAGTTAATATGGTTAGTAGAGTAGAAAAAGGTGTAGACAAGGTGAAAAAGGGTGCGCCTTTTTGTTATATGAGACGTAAAGTATCAGCCGATGCTCAGGATAGACTTAGGATGTCACAAAAAACTGTAAGTCATTTTGAAATGTCTACCGCTAATAAAACTCAGCTGACTTGGCTGGAGTATGTATCTTGCAACATATTGACTGTTGCTAAAAATTTTAATATGCCAATTAAATTTTTGTGCAATAAACTTGAAGATTTAGCAAACTGGCTTGATATCAAAGGTGAAACGTATACAAGGTCGCTTTTTTTATTGTTTTTGCCTAAACTGCCCGTAGCTTATTTTATTATTAGCCTTGTCTTAATGATGATGTCTCCTATAGGGAGAGTAGGATTTTGGCATGAAATATATCAGGGTATTGCTAATTTCTTACCTCTTGAGCACAGAAGTCAGTCGCCTTTTGCAGAGAAACAGACCGCTAGTGATGAACAAATGGAAAAAGAACGAACTATTACTGATTATATTCGATTCTGTTATGATGATCTTCGTGTATCTATGAAAAAGATTGCAAGAAAAATGATTCAATCTATGGAGTATCTCAGGTCTTTTCTTGGCGTTGAATCTAAGGAGTATGGGATGATACTTTTAGTGATGTGCATCCCTAAGCCACCTTTTATATATACACTCAATGTCCTAGTTATGTTGTTTGTTTACCCGCTATGGGGTGTGGTTGTTTCACGGGCTATACGTCAAGAAGCTTTGCGCTGTCTTACTTATTACAGGAATAAAGGATGTATCACTGTGCAAAATGCCGTAAAATCAATTGCGAAAACAGCACCGAAAGCAGCGAATAGCATTATTCAGTGTGGCGGTGCATGCTGTAGAAAACTCACTTGTGTGCAACGACGTGTTTGTGCTCGGAGTGTCGAGCTAAGTAGCAGCTGATTAAAGTAAGAATAATCCCAACTTCAAAGAAAAGTAACCAATTGTTTGTAGTGAGAACAATATGAATGAGTGGTGGGAATAACACGCGAGATAGGGTTGATAGTGAGTTGAATAATGAGTATGAATAGCTCGGATATTCTGGGTCCATGCACTTATAAAACAGTAGCTGACAAGCTAGAGACTTCATGCCATGCAATACCTCATAAAATAGAATCAAAGTATAAATCCATATGGTCGACTTTATGGACAATGTGGATGCAAATAATACAATGCATAAAAGAAACATAAGAGCTAAATGCCGCATATGCTTATGAAGGGATTCAATGGAGAGGTATTGTGAAGCGAGTATTGTTCCTCCAATGCTTGCAAGAACACCAAAAAACTGCAGAGACCAAATGACTTCTGTTTCATGCCAATGTAAGTGCTTGATAAGAAAAATGGCCAAGGCTGAATGCAACCACAATTCACCTAAACGAAATGTGACAATCGTAGCAAGTCCTTTCGGAGCAACTTTCTGCGCAAATTTGATTGGGGATAGCCAATCAATCTTCTTGCCGACTTTTTGTGTTGAACAAAAGGGCAAAAAGCCAATCAGTGGTAGTTTAACAATTAGGAGCAGAAGACTAAGGCTTAAAAGGATACTTTGCCAGTTATTATGGTATGCAAGCCAACTAATCAGTACCGTGCTGAGCATCCCTAGTCGGTAACCAATCATCCTGACTGAAAGAATTTTGGTTTGTTGTAACTTTGGGAAAGTTGATGATGAATACCCATCCATAATTTCATCAAAAGTTGCCGATGCAAACCCTAATAGGAAAGAAAAAAGTAAAATGAACTTGATGTCATTAATCATACAGGCGATGAGAATGAATAGGCTGGCTATCAGGCTTGATGTGACCATCATCATACGGCGATAATCAATGCCCTGCGAACTGAGATGGTCGATGAGTGGAGACCATATGAATTTTAGTGAGTAAGGCGCCACGGCAATAGCAGACCATGCCAGGGTATGGTGATCAGCATTTTTTGCTAGCAAGAGAAGTTGTAGCGGTGTGATGAGGAAAGTAAAGGGGATAGCCTGAAACAGTGAAAGAATAAGCAAGCTGGTTTTCTCTTTTTTCAATTTATAAGTTCCCATCTTAGAAATAAAAGCGTAGACCACATGTGCTCAGCACACTGAGGAGGGTTCGTTTAGTTGTGATCTGTCCATTAGTGAATGGAAATTTTGTTGTTTGTAATGCGGTTTGAAAGTATATATTTGATTTATGTTCCGGATAGTAGGAAATGCCAGCAACAATGCGAAAGAAGGATTGAGAACCGCTTGATGTGAGTGTGCTTGCGGCAGAAGTTGTTTCATCTTTGTAAAAGTTTACACCCCCTCCTGCAGCAAAATAGGGCTCGATCAGGTGGTTTATTCGAAGATGATACTGACCCAATAAAGCTACATGACGTATATATGTTGAACCATCTAAAACAATATTGGGAAATGATTTGCGTTTATTGTAGCTATAGCCACCTTGCAGTAAAAAACCGAATCCTTTGAAGTTCTTATACCCTAGACCAGCGTTGTAGATCACGCCCATTTTATGACCAATGTTGCGCGAGTTTGATCCCGGGGTAGTCAATGCATTCATACCTATCCCAGTATCAAATAGGATGTAATCAAGCACAAGGGCATGCCCTGAGAGAGGAAGTATCAGTAGCAACCACAGCATTATCAGCACCCTATTTTCTTATGTTATGATAATCGAAAAGTCTGCAGCTAGCAAGGCAAAGTCATTGTTAGCCGATTGTTCTTTGACCTCTGAGGCTAATTATGGTTAAATGCATCAAGGTTGTAGGCTCATAAGAGTAGACAGAGGTTTAAGAACAGTTTTAGAAATGTTCTGACACGACATAGTCTCTTGATATTTGTCATGATTTACAACGAGCTTACATATTAACTGTTAGTTGAGTTTATTCTATGAAAAAGTCTGTTTGGGCTGATACCAAGTACATTGTTCTTTCCCTGCTCATTGGCGCGGTACTGAAAGCTGTTATTATTGATTATTTTGGATTCATTCAAATAGCACCATATACTAAGACAGCCAGTGAATTTTGCATCACTGTATTTATGCGTCTGATGAAGTTTTTGAGCCTGCCTATTTTATTTTTTGCTATTCTGGCGACTATGAGCCAATTCAAGTCTATCGAAGAAGTACGCCAGAAACTGAGCAATGTATTGCGGTGGACACTGCTGACTACCTTTATTGCTGCGGTTATTGCGGCTGTGCTTTTCGCAACCATATATCCAGTAGTTGATCCGTTGTCACATTCTGTGCCACACACTATTCAGATGGATGCGCTAAAATCAATTATTCCTGATAATCTGATCACGATGTTCTCAGAGCAGAATGTGATTGCTGTGGTTGTATTTGGACTTCTTTTGGGTGTTGTGACATTGTGGTTGCCAGAAGAGTTAAGAGGCACAGTGGCAAAAGCATACCAAGCATTTAGTATGACTTTTATGACTTTGGCTCGTGGCTTGATTTACTGCCTTCCTTTTATTTTATGGGCCTTTGCATATCAGTGGGTGGATCAGCTTGATGAGCATTACCACGCCACCATGACGTTAGGCTGGTATGCACTGACAATTATGTGTGCTAATACGATCCAAGCATTTATTGTCCTGCCGATTATATTGAAATTACAGCATTGCTCACCTATCAAGCTATTTAAGGCCATGTTGCCTGCATTGAATATGGCCTTTTTTACAAAATCGTCATCGGCAACTTTGCCTTTGAGCATTGAATGTGCTGTGAAACGAGCCAAACTTCCTGAGAAAACTGTCCAGTATACGATGCCATTGTGTGCTACTGTTAATATGAATGGTTGTGCGGCATTTATTTATATCACTGTGATGTTTGTATCTCAAAGTTATGGGGTTGAATTTACTACAACAGAGCATGTTATTTGGGTATTTCTTGCTGTGATTGCTGCCTTCGGCAATGCAGGGGTGCCTATGGGCTGCTATTTTATGTCGCAAGCCTATTTGGTTATGATGGATGTCCCAACAGCACTTATGGCTATGATTCTGCCTTTTTATGCTTTTTTAGATATGTATGAAACAGCTATTAATATATGGTCAGATAGCTGTGTCACAGCTATTTGTGCGCGCAAAGATCAATCATAAGGATGTTGACTGATGGCAAAACTTTTTTTTTATTACTCAGCAATGAATGCAGGAAAAACAACGACACTCTTACAGTCTGAATACAATTATGGTGAGAGAGGCATGGAGACTTTGCTCTTTACCTCTGCATTGGATTACCGCTCTGGTTTAGGGGCTATCAAGTCACGTATTGGTTTGCAGAAAGCTGCATACCCTTTTGACAGTGATACAAATCTTCTTGAGTTTGTCACTCAAAAAGTTAAAGAAATACGAAAATTAAGTTGTGTATTGATTGATGAAGCTCAGTTTCTAAATAAAAAACAGGTCGATCAGATATGTCTGATTGTTGATCAAATGAATATTCCTGTTTTGTGCTATGGCCTACGCACAGACTTTCAAGGTCAACTTTTTCCAGGCAGTCAAGCTCTTTTAGCAAAAGCCGATAAGCTCAGTGAGATCAAAACTATTTGTGAATGTGGTAGAAAAGCTACGATGAATGCACGGATGGATGCCAATGGCGTGGCAGTTCTCTCAGGTGAGCAAGTCAATGTGGGGGGGAATGAGACATACAAGGCGTTATGTCGAAAATGTTTCACAAGCTTTCGACAGCAGGCTGCACATCTGCATCAGATGTCAATTCCTGAAAATGAAATTTAAGCAACCGATAGGGAGTACGAAATGTCTACATTATTTACAACACAACTGTGGTTGGTGGCGTTAGTCTACTTTATAGTAATTAGCATTCTTTTTTCATCAGCTGTATGGTTAATCCGCTTTCAAGTCAATAAGCTGCTCAATCGTTCATCAGCGAATATTCTGTGTCAGATAGTTGTGCAAACCAAACCACTCATATGGATTGGATTAGGTATGCTTTATTTTATTACAGTGTACAACTTTATCTTAGTAAATCAGTTTAATTTAAATATCATGCAGATGGATTCGCATGCCCATATCTCTCGAACATTAGCTATTTTATGGCTGATGAGCTTTTTAATTCGAATAAGCCATGGGATTGAGCAACATTTTAAGAACATACCCGATAGAAAGAATTATGTGTTTAATATCGAATTGGTTGAGATTTTCATGCGTATACTGCGTATTATAATTATTGTCACGATGATTATTGCCTTGATGCAATTGTATGGCCTGCAGCTAGGCAGCATTCTGGCTGTTGGAGGTATTGGTGGTATCGCTATTGGTCTTGCAGCTCAGGATACACTTTCTAATTTTTTTGGGGGTTTATTCTTACTCTCTGACCGACCTTTTGTCACCGGCAATTGGATTAGTTCACCTGATAAAAATATTGAAGGTGAAGTGGAAGAGATCGGTTGGCGCATGACTAAAATCAGAACATTTGATAAAAGTGTTTTATTCGTGCCTAATTCGGTCTTTTCTAAAATTGTGCTTGAAAACAAGTCAAAAATGAGCCATCGCCGCTTTCATGATATTATCGGCGTGCGTTACCAAGATGCCAAGCAAGTTTCATTAGTCGTGCAACGTATCCGTGATTTTATTAAGAATGATGTGGATGTTTCCAACAATATGACTCAGATTGTCAATCTATGCAAATTTGGATCATCTTCACTGGACATACGTGTCTATTGTTTTATTAAAAAGACACGGTTTATCGCATACAGTGAGTCAAGAGAGCGTATACTTCTCGGAATAATAGACATTGTCAATGAGTTAGGTTGTGATTTTGCTTTCCCAACTCAAACTCTTGATATCCCTCAGCTTCAGTCTGATAGCAAAGAATCAGCATCTGAGTAGTAGTCGGAAAAATAATCTTTTAACCGCTCGATAGGAATGCGTTCTTGAGCACAAGTATCGCGGTGTCTAATAGTCACACTGTCGTATTGATCACCGCTTTCTATGGTGTCAAAATCAACTGTGAGGCATAATGGCGTACCGATTTCGTCATGCCGACGGTAAGCCTTTCCTATATTGCCGGTATTCTCAAAGAGTATGCGCCCTTGTGATTTTTGACGGAGCAATGTCTCTATCTCACGTGCTTTACTGACTAACTCAGGTTTATTGCGTGCCAATGGAATAACAGCTGCTTTGATAGGTGCCAGATGTGGGGCTATCTTAAGCACAGTTCTTTTGACAGGCTCTTGTTCTTCACAGTATGCCTCGCATAGGACAGCCAAGACACCGCGTTCAACCCCAGCTGATGGTTCAATGCAATAGGGCACTTGCCACTGTTGTGTCTGCATATCCTGTATAGCGAGTCTTTGTGTGCTGTGCGTATTGTTTTTGACTTTGGCATCTATTTGGCAGGCGCTTTGATCTTTTGAATGAGAGCCACAGTCGTAGTCAGTTCGATTAGCGATTCCTTCAATTTCTTCAAAGCCATGGGGGAATTGATATAAGATATCCGTTGTGGCCTTGCTGTAATGAGACAAGTCATCTCCGCCTTGTTTCTCTAATTGGAGATTATCGGCAGATAGACCTTGAGAGCGCCACCATTGATACCTTTTTTCTACCCAGTAGTCATGCCAATAAGCATCGTCTTTTTTATCAATGAAAAATTCAAGTTCCATTTGCTCGAACTCACGCACACGAAAGATGAAGTTTTTCGGCGTGATTTCATTCCGAAAAGCCTTGCCTATTTGCGCAATTCCAAAAGGGAGTTTCCGTGATGTGGAATCAACGATATGTTTGAAATTAGCAAAGATACCTTGGGCAGTTTCAGGTCGAAGGTAGGCCAAAGCATCGTCTTTTTTAACAGGGCCAACTTGGGTACTAAACATGAGATTAAAGTCACGGGGTTCAGTTAGATCCGAGCCGCCACAGGCAGGGCATTGATCAGAGATATGGTCTGAACGCCAACGGCTCTTGCATGTTTTGCAGTCGATCATGGGGTCTGTGAAAGTATCTTCATGACCTGAATATTGGAGGACTTGCCGGTGTGTGAGAATGCTGCTATCGAGACCTTCAACATCAGAGCGGTAATACACAGAGTCCCGCCACCAGCGTTGTTTAAGATGGTTTTTGATTTCAACTCCCAGTGGACCGAAGTCATAAACACCCTGTAATCCGCCGTATAATTGGCTGCTAGGGAAGATGAAGCCGCGTCGTTTACACAGGGCTACTAATTGGTCCATTGAAGTGGCACTCATAGTCTATCTCATATTTTCACATATCATGACGGTTTTGTGGGGGTGAGTCAAATAATGCTGTGACAATACTGCGTACTTTATCAGAAGATTAGAGTGTCCCTAATATATTGAATCCAATCAAAAAATACAAAAAAACACCAAGCCCGATTTATTTCACAGTATAATAAGCTTAAATAAGAGTGCGAATATGCCTTATAATGAGTTATTCAGTGGACCTTACAGGGAAGCTAAGGAGAGATACAGATACTTTAGTGAGGATGTGGAATTAGATACACCTGTCAAGCGTGTAATCGAGTACCTGTCAGGAGCTACATCATCTTGGCATAGCGCAGGAAAGCGTTCAAATACAGAGAATATCAAGGGTATTGAATTACTGGCACAACTTGCAGTTATTGCACCATTTATCACTCGAGAGGTCTGGGAGACAGGTACTAAAGATAAATTAAAATTTTTAGAAGATTTATTTAAGCATGCTTATAATCAATCTCAGAAAGTGTCAGGCGAGACTACTGTTAAAGTTAGTAATGGCAGAAAAATGGAAACT
>CAZMRQ010000057.1:0-7191 GCA_964568795.1 uncultured Gammaproteobacteria bacterium
AGAGAAGAAGAAGAAGGAGATCACAATTGCAGTTCTGGAGAATGATCTTGAGAAGATTGCCCGTGAGCTTGAAACTCAAGAGATCACCTACAAGCGCAAGCTAGAGAGTGCTGCAGCAGAGAACTATGCCGACGAAAACTGTCAGCGTGTTCTTGAACAATCAGAAGGGTTTAGAAGAAGTCTAGCCACCTTCAGAGAACGAGTTGCAGCAAAACATATCCTGCAACTAGAAGAGCTGATCCTTGACAGCTTTCACCAGCTTATTCGTAAGGTAGACCTTGTGCATAAGATCACAATTACGCCTGGAAACTACAAACTGAAGCTATATGATGCTTCCAATAACCATGTGCCAGCAGAGCGATTGTCTGCTGGTGAGCGACAACTGCTAGCGATATCAATCCTATGGGGACTAGCAAAGGCATCAGACCGCCCACTTCCAGCTGTGATTGATACACCACTTGGGAGGTTAGACAGTAACCATCGCAACTTCCTGGTTGAAAACTACTTTCCATATGCGAGTCATCAAGTACTACTGCTCTCTACAGATGAGGAGATTGATGAAAAGTACCATGAAGACCTTAAACCATACACAACCCATGAATATGAGATTGGGTACAACAAAGAAGACACGACCTCAAAGATAGAACCGGGGTACTTCTGGTCAGGAGAACAGCATGGCTATTGAGACAATCAAACTATCTGAAAAAGAAAGACAACAGCTTATAACATTAAAGAGGAAAACGAAGATTGAAAATTGGAATGTCCTATGTCGATGGGCTCTCTGTTTATCATTGGCTGAGAAGAGCATACCGCCTCATGAAGAGCTAGCCTCAGATAGCTCACTCGAAATGACATGGAAGACATTTAGTGGCGGGAAGGAAGAAGTCTATCTTGCTCTACTGAGAACACGAGCTCATATTGACAAAGTAGATATTTCAGGCGATGAGCTAGGATTCTTTAGGATACACCTGAATCGTGGGATATCCTTCCTTAACAGCAATACCAATAATAGTATTACGGAGACTGTAAACAACCCTTCCACTATTGTTAGTCATTCATCTACTTGAATTGAATGCGTCTTGCAGCATCTCATTGGCATACCAATTCAAAAAATGAACCTGGCTTGATTGTTTTCCAATCTTTTCCTCAATCACGAGATAGCCCCCATAAGCATATTCATTCATGAGCTCCATAGCATTATTTGTTAGATGCGTAGAACTTCCAGAATCAATGGCCTCACTTAGCCTATTTTTTACTATCTCTTTGGTTTCTTTATTGACTTCAAATCCTGAATTGTGGAAATCCATAACTAACAACAGCCCAACATACATGTCTTTGTATTCACGCAGATCACTCGCCCATTCTTTCATGAATTCTTTGCCCTCAAAAGGCTCCCTTCTATTCTTCGCAAGCCCCACGAGAAGAAAAAGGTAATAAAAATCAAGCATTGTTTTTATTGGCTGAGAAGAAGATGGTTTAAGACCTTTCGTCCATGCCGCCGCACGCTTATGCATTCTAAACATCTATCTCACCTATCCCCTTAAAGCCAAGAAAGAAATCTCTATCTGTACATAGGAACCCATTTTGGGTCTCAACACACGAACCATTATCATTTGGTGCTCTGTCAATGTACTTTTGATTCCCCTTAATATTTCTAAACAATGTATAGAAGTAAGGGGGTGGGTCAGAAAAAGAGGTAACGAATCCACCTATTTCAGTGTTTATTAGGAACCCAATAAATTGATGGGACACTGCCTGAATTGCTCGCGCGAGAGGAGCTCTAGCTTCGTACTGAAGTGCAGTAACAGGGTGATCAACCAACAATGGGAATCTCACTCCAGATTCCTCTAGCACAGCATTCACAAAACTATAAGCAATTGATGCACTCTCGCCTCCACTGGCCGACTCTCTTCTCACATCACCAGCAGCTATCTCGATATTCTTACCAATACTTGTGATCTTGATATTTGTTCCTTCCGTAAGAATTGACTCTAGCTTATCATTACTTCTTTCCTTGAGGATTTCTGTAACATGCGTATATGCATCTATAGATGCTTCTTTGAGAATCGACACAACCAACTCTTTCTTTTCATATTCTTCAGCTGCGTTAGTTGCAATAGAAATTTCTTTAAGCAATTTTTTTATCACAGAATCTGTGACATGGATATTTGTACAATTGTGTATTCCTTGCCTAATTGCAAGATCTGGGTCTGCAAAATCATTACCTGTTAGTTCAGAAATTTCATCACTAATAGTTGCAATCTGAATTCCCATATCTCTCCATCGATCAAGCTTGCCCCTGTCCTCATCACTTGCAAGATCCCTCTTTTTGTTCTCATGAGATTGTAATTCATTATATGCTTCTTCTTTTCCCTGAAGCGCCCCAGATAACATTCTTGATAACTCTTCCGCCTTCAACCCTTCTGCTTTTTCTGTATACTTATTAATGTCCTGCTTAATACCATTAACCACTGTCACTTCTTCATCTGCTAGAAAAGACCTGGAATTTTCTAATACAGCACTCCTGCTTTTATCATCAAATGGACGATCGCATATGCACTTAGAATAGCTTGCAACAAGCTCATCAAAGAAAATTTTTGATGTCCCTGGAAGCTGTAGCTCATCTAGGTTTTCTTTGAGATCATTAAGTTTGTTTGTGATCTCATCCGCCACATAAGCTGGATTACGGAGTGCATTCATCAGTTTTTCTGCGTACTTATTAATATCTGATTCTGTACTTTTGATTCTGGCTTCAATCTCACTTTGTTCGAGCTTAAGGTCGCTATCATCCGACAGCGACGCATCGATTTCCTCTCTTAAACGATCCTCCTCTTCGGTTAACCCCATTAGCTCAATCTCGAGGTTATCTCTTCTTCTCTTTAACCCCTCAAGATGGTCCTCCCACTGCTTAAGTGTTCGTTCTTTTTTACCTAAGCTTTTTTGATGAGAAGAGCTTGAGGTAGCTCTACTCCTTATTCTCGATGAATATTCTGATTCAATCTTGCTGACAGCATCATCTATCCAGTCAAACCCAAAGAAAGCCTTGACAGCATTGGAAGCATCAGTTCCATATTGATCTAACAGTGCCTTAGCCTTATCACCTTTAAACGCAAATGCATCGACACAACTCGGTCGTAAAAAAGGTATTAGATCATTTGGTGGACTCCATCTGTCAACAATTCCAACAGGGGCAAATGATGTAGAGAAGTCGGCCCGATTCTCCAAAAAATCAAATTCAATTCTGATTAAAACTAGCTTAGTATCATTTGCACCGTTATCAACTGCTAATTCTAGTTCAAATACGCCTGAATCATTATCATAATCGGCACTCTTGTATGCCGCAATATTGGAAATTTGCTTTCCTGTCAATGCATGCTGGAGTAACGTTATAATCGTAGTCTTACCTGTTCCATTGGGCATTAAAATAAGATTTATTTTGCTGTATGTTCCATCCTTACAGAAAGATATATCCACATCTGGACACCTTAGACCATGACTCTTCCATCGTTTTATACTAATCTTCATCTCTAGTTATGCCTACTGGAATAAGTGAATAAATATCGGTAAGAACTCTTGAGATCTCGATCTCCTTAATTTGTTCTGATGCGAGATTTTCGACAAATTTTATTAATGGTTCCGCTAAATTCTCAGTCCCTTTATCACCACATACCTTCACAATAGCCTCAGCCAATCTATTATCAATCTTCATTTGCTTCCTTCTTCTTAGACCTGCATCTAACCTTAGATAGCTCAGCCAACCATCTAGACCTGATAGAATCCGCGCCTAGATAATCATCTTCACCTTTGTCTTCCTCAACCACAAAATCAACAACAAGTGCTCTCTTAGTTGGATTCTCGGGATCTATCCTTAAGCATCTGCCTATTCTTTGAATAGTTTTTAGCCTTGCCCTATCAGATGATACTAGGAAAACAGTTTTTAGCGAAGGAATATCAATTCCTTCATTAAGACGCTCGTTTGCAATAACTGTATCAATCTTTCCTGACCCTAGCATATCAAGGTACTTTGAATCCGTACCCTGATAGTAGGTTCTGTAGTCATGGGTGAACTTACTGACAACACTTGCAATAGAGTCACCCTGAGCAGAATCAAGTGTGTATATTATTGAATTTACGATACTATTTCTATTGTGATGTAAAAAGTCTTCGAGAACACTAGGCTTAAGGACTGCTTTCTTGATAACCTTTGAAAGTTCTCGATAAAGAGTTTCTTTATCCCACGACTTACCTTCTTTTTGCGCGATGGCCTGTCGAGCATACACTTTCTTACGCTCAGCACGATCATTTTCAGTCAATGTAAATGGTAAGGGGACATAGTCAAATTCACAAAGTATTCCATCCGAAATAGCATCCTCAGTTGGGTACTCAAAAATGACCTTGCCTATCTCCTCTTCAATAAACTTAGTTCCAACAGCATCATACTCACGTTCAGGTGTAGCACTCAGCCCCAGACGAAACCTTATACCTTCATGTTTTCCAGAAAGAGAATCAACAAGAGATTTAGATCCATAGCCATGAATTTCATCATGGATTATCAGTAATCGACTTCGATTGATCTGGCTATTTGAGAACAGTCTTTTAAAATTAGCAGCACTCCTGCCAAGGATAAGCACTGTGTTACCTTTGCTGCTTGTGAAATTCAGTAACTCTCTGTGCCCTCCATATGATCTATATACAGAAGTTGAAGCAAGTTCAGGGTGCTCTGCTTTCCAGTTATTGATCGCCTTATACCACTGATCTAATAGATCATTTCCATATGTCACAACAACAACAGAAGATATACAGTCTCTTTCAATTAACCGCCTAGAGATCTCCAATGCTGTAGTTGTTTTTCCTGTGCCTGTAGCCATCTCCAATACACCACACTCTTTGTCGAGAAATTTTTGAATTGCTTTAACTTGATGGGGCCACAGCCTTTTGATATTTTTTGTCTTACTTCCGATCGTTGAAACTGATATTTTCTTTACGCCATTCATTTTGTTGTTTCTCGGATCTCTTTGCGGCGAATGACGCTTGACAAGTTCTATGGTTTTATCTGATAGCTCATATACACTTAAGTAACTATTCCGTTTTTCCCAATCAGTGTCTACATCGTCAGTAATTCCCTTCATTCTTCTCTGGTCTTCAGGAATCCAGCTGCGATATACCTGCACTCTATCTATATGATGCTGCAGCCCTGAATCGCTCTCATTAAAGGACCCATCAAAAGCAACCACTTCCCCATCTGGGAACAAGAAGTACCCATCCTTTACGTGATAAATGTTTCTTTCGTTATCGATCGAGTTCCCAATATAGAGCTGCCTAAAATCTTTTGGTATCGCAAATCTAATTTCTAGCTTTTCAACTGCTATCAGATAAGACAAAAGCTTAGAACGGTAATCTGTGCTATATGGATGTGATTTTAGACCAACTGATGCCAATACCATGTCTTCCGAAAACCGAATGATATTCCTGACCCTATCTTCTTCTGTTAAATTATTCTCTAGAGCATTAATTACTGCCGCATCTTGAATAATTGGACTACACAGTATTTCTATCTTTACATTTTCATTGATAACCCTATCTATTACATCAATATAGGACTTCAACGCAGAACTACTAAAGAAACCTGTTCCTCTTCTATAAAGAATACACTCGGACATGCAAACTTGGACCAAATCTCGTCCTATATTATCTCTTCCGTTCTGATAACGCTCTTTTAAGCTCAATATCTTTTGATCTAACATACAATCATCTTACTAGTAAAGATTATTAAAATATTCATCGCTAAGATCAGCGAGGATGAACTGATTCCCTCCAAGCGAAGTAAATATTTCATTCGATTCCATATAATTAATAAGTGACTCCGGCATAAGATCTCTTCTATTTGATAAAGAATCAGCAATAAAATATACGGACAATGGCCTATTATGCATTCTAAAAAGGTCGACTATCTCATCACGCAATGAAACGAACTTTGCTGTAAACGTTTTAGAATCAAGACCTACCATAAATCCACGCTTGGTAATAAATCTTTCATCATCTTGCAATATACCAAACAGTACATAGTCAGAAAAAAACCTCAATTTACACCCGCGCTCTGTTATTGTCGAAGCCAATATCCTGTATAAAACTTTAGCAGAAATATACATATTTATTTCTGCTATATATTGAAAACAAATATCTCCGATCTGCTTTCTGTTATCTTTATCGATCCCTAAGCTCTCGTATAGAGCGTACTTCCCTCGACCAACTAATGTTACCTCATTCATTCTTCCCAAAATAGCACTTACTGATCTATCTGACATATCTTCTCCAAACAGATCGTTGACTTCTCTTGTGACATCCTCGAAATGCATTGGTCGATCATATTTTCTCAAGACGAGCAGAAGCATATCCTTCTTATTCCCCTTCTTCTTAAGCACATAATCTTGACTACGCACCTGCATAATCTTATAATTCTTATCGATGCGTACTGCACTAGCTAATAACTCCTCTGGAATATTATTCTCGTGCGCTAGACTCTTAATAGAACAAGGGACTTTAGCCTTTAAAAAATCACTCAATAGATTTATTTTAGTACAACGACTCGATAATTCATTGGCCCGCAGAAAATCGTTTTTTGTTCTATACCATGCCTCGAGCCCGTCACCACAACTATCAAAACTATAGAATGCGATATCCATAACCTTCTCAAGAAGACCTGAAACTGTATTTATTAGACGCGCCTCTACCCCAGCATTATGCACAATACTATTAATGGATTTTTTCAGTATAACTTCAGGAGATGTGAAAATTTGATCTTCGAATTTAACAATAACTTCTTTTAGTCTGTCTAGTGGAATAATTATCAGGTTACTTTCAATCCTTCTTTTGATACCGATCTCTATCTGCCTAACTCTCTCTCTCGTAACATGGAGCAGCTCCCCTATCTCTTGAAGAGTTTTTGGTTTTCCGTCTGGAAACAATCTTTCTTTAAAAATTAATGCATCACGCTCGTTAAGCCTTCCAATTACTTCCTCGCTAAATGAATTATTATACTCGCCGTTGAGTATCAATTTATCCCGCACCCCCACATTCTCTGAATTTTTCCAACCTCTTCGTATGCTATCAGCATATCGCTCTATTATAGTAAATAAATCTTCTACTGACTTTCTGCCAAGATTCGGTATCTTTAGGATGTTATGAACAACA
>CAZMRQ010000058.1:0-6435 GCA_964568795.1 uncultured Gammaproteobacteria bacterium
CATCAAGGCGATACCCCTTCTCACTGATTAGCTGAAACCACTGACGTTGGTAACCAATCTTGGTTGGTTCATCGAAGAGACCGATAGATTCTGCTGTTTCTGTTAAGTCCAGAAACTCTTGATAACGGGGGTGACTACTCCCAAGCAGTAATTCTTTACGGTGAAGTATGGGAGGATTTAAAGAAGTTATATAGTTACGCGTTGATATTTTTTTAGATTTAACATCGATGCGATGCGACATTTGTAATGCAGGAAAAGGAGAATCATGTAAGCTCTCGTAAACAAGGAGTGAAACTATTGACTCATGACGATTAAATCTAACAAGATTAACATTATTATGTCCAGCAATATCTAAAGCGTGTCCAATCAATTCTTGGTCAGTTTTATCGAGAGCACCGATGTTCTCAATAAGAGAATATATATCACCTCCTACAACCTTGCATTTCACTGAACTATCTCGTTATTTGTACATATCAACAGCCTCAATAAATTTATGAACGATGAAATTACGCCTTTTTTGGAAGAAAGACTTTTTTGGGACTATATGATCCCCGACTGTGTTGCTATTGCTTGCCAGCAAATCCTTTGTTTCTTTGACTAGCCAGTGGGACTGGAGACCGGACGATTCTAAATAGGTAAAAGATGTATCCATAGGTTTATTGCTTTTAGATTGATTTACATTACCAGGCAGAGGAATCATATTCCCTAACCCATTAACATAAAAATCACGATCAGAATCTGTCATCATTGAATAAGCACTCTTATGTGTTTCATCTATTTCTTGAGGCTCCATATGGTCAAGATGCATCTTGCGAACATCTTCATCGCCTAGACTCAATCCAAAAGGTTTATCTTCCAAATGCCCATTGCTATCCACGTCTAATTTTAAAATTCTAGCAAAAAGGATTTTTATCTTACTTGTATTGCTTGATGATGGACTGTACTGCCAATTGTTCAACCAGGTTTCAAAATATTGATTATCACAACAGTCGTGCTGGTGAGGATGATTTTGGTTGTTCTTATCAACATTGCAGTCCGATACAATATCAGAAGAAAGTTTCCTTGGCTCTTTGTAGTCACTACATTTCATTGCGCAACGCCAAATAGCTTGGGCTTGTTTATTAACATTATTTAGTTTTTCATCTCCAGATTTCTTTTTAATGTTACCAAGAATATACTTCACTGTTTCTTGATCGAAGTCGCTGCATGACTCCGTATATTGAATATAATTTAATATATAACATACCAGACCAGAAAAAACACTCTCTTGTGAGATAGAGAGAAGAAAATGAGAAGTCTTATAAGCACTACTGACGTTTATATCATATTCTGCACCTAAAGCCTTTTTGTCCCTGTTTTTCTTAACCACTTCAAAGATGTCGACTAGATCAGAAACAGAACGAAACACATTGATGTCCCGAAGAAAGATATCTTCAGTGTAGGGTGTTGAGGCTGTAAACTTATCGAGATAACCTTTTATGCTTTCTCTATGTGTCGTATGTGCCTTATGATCAATACTCTGTGACCCAGTTAAATAGACTGCAGAGAGAAATGTAATCAGTTTTTTATTAGCTTCAGACTTGTTGTCAAATATCGTCCCCCATAGTTCTTCAACTTGAGCAATGTGCCTATCTAATACATTATCTGGAAGACCACTCGTATGACAGAATGCCCTATAAAACATATTTTTAATCAGATCCAAGTCATCTAGCGCTAATGATCTATCATTCATTACCTCAAATAGGATATAGGCATCCTTTGGGTTTCCTGTTTGTATAACACACAATTTTACATACTTTAAAAACTTCTCCAAATTCTCAATAATCTTTATTGACTTATCAAGTGGCGCACCGGTACATTTACTTTCAACTACATCAAATACTGTTTGAGCGGCAGTTAAAAATGAATTCTCAATATCGGTTATCTTACCTCCGCCTTTATGGATAGAAAGCGATGGGCCAGACTGATTAGACAAACTTACAACCAACTTTGATAGTGAACTAATTAGAAGATCATTGTAAGACTTTCTGTCATACTTTAGCCTAATATTCGCATATCCTTGAAATGCCTCTTCTAGAAGGAACGCATAAGTATCAGCATAAGACTGATCATCTTCTACAATTATTGGAAGAAATACATTCTTGCAATATTGATTAATTAAAGCATTTTTATCATCCGGATTCTTTTCATTGAATACTTTTTCTACTTTAGTCATGTCAAGAATGTCGTCTATATAATTATTATCTTCACCTACGTATAAATATTGTATGGCTGTCTTTAGCTTTCCTTCTAACCTAGAAATTTTGAACGACTCCGTCTGACTCAAAGCCTCTCTAACAGACACCCTCAACAAAAGCATTAATATATAATTAGCTATAAATATTGTTGTAAAACGCTGCTGACCATCAATGAGTTCATGAGTGTTTTTCTCTGGGTCTATAACAGTTACAACAGATCCAGCAAAATATTCACTATCAATATTAAGACAGTCTGTAATTAAGTTCTTGACTTCGCTTTCTGTCCATTTGTAGGGCCTCTGATAATGAGGAATCTTTATAAAAGACACATTATTATCCGATCCTGTCTGCCCCATTTTATTGGTCAAAGAATAAAAGTTCCTAACTTCCGCACCCTTTAAATCCATTTTGACTCCTTATTATAATGTCTATACTATATTGTCTAGTAAGCACTAAGTAGCAACTGTTGAACCCACCCACCCCACTTTTGCCTGTATCGTTCAAATGTATCTTTGTCCATTTGAACGGCAAGTTCATCCTCAGCCCTAATCAGTGCTGCCATAATAATCTCTAAAGCCTGGTAGCCTTTTGTATCTTCACTATCTTCTAGATACCTCCAGAACTTTTCGTAAAAAAGTGTGTTACGGTTAATTATTCCTACTGACGCATTCGCAACTGGCCTTCTGTCAAGAAAAAGATCACCTGGCCAAGCATCGGTTAAGATATCGACCTTGTAATCAAGAGTTTTTAAAGCTTCCTTCAAAGCAGTATCTGCATCTAAAGTGGTATCATCAGTTAGTAAGGCTTGGATTCTCTCATTGATCTTTTGCTCCTCAGATATAGAGGATCCATGCTGATCAGACTCTGTTGATGAGGAATCTGATTGGAACTGCTGGTTCACACGATCTAATAACCCATGACTCAAAGCTTTTCGCTTTCTTGTACCCTCACGTCTACCTGTTATAACTTTCATCATTGCAGAAATATGATCAGAAAGGATCTTGTTTATCTCTAGGATCATTGCGGCCCTGTAATCACCTTCTAAACTTTCATCACGTAATGCGTCCAAATGATCTTTATCATATTTCTTGATATTTCTAACCTCTTGTTTGTTGTTTGTGACACCAAACATCTCATCCAGAACAGGATCAAATCTCACCTCTGCGCCCCACCAACGATGACGTGGCTCACTAGCATCTAGAAACCCAAAAGAACCGAAGTCTATTTCTCTACCAGCCCTAACAAATGAAATTCCTGTATTATCACCATAATGCCTACCTACTTTTGATTTTCCACCTTTCTCCTGAATCGACGGCTTTGCATATGTAAATCTAAACTCTACTTTTGATACCGCATCATGAAATCCATTGTGGTATTTGACATCAATGGTGAATGGCTCTTCATGATATTCATTTGTTGGCTCATCCGTATAACCATCTAAATTATTTGGTGTAAGAATATACAGTGGATCGTTAGCCTTTAGTGTTATCGATTCAATCTTATTTGTCTGTCGATGAACCATATGGAGGCTTATATTCCTTTTTTTTCCATATACATCACAGTCATCTAGGAAGTGCCTGTAAATCCTACATAATTCTTTATTGATACGAGCAAGAAGTGTCTTGGGGCGCTTTAGATCCATTTGATCTAAGTTATCCCATACAACTAATGTCCCAGAATCAGAGATCTTATCACCGAATGACGTCTTTATTTTTCCAGGCAGCTCTGCCTTGATAATTCCACTTAATTTCTGCATCTTACCTTGATGAATTTCATCAAGATCAAGATATGCCATATAGACTGAATCCGGATTGATCCAGCTATAGACTTCTACTTTTCTAGCCTGAGAAATAGAAGCCCCCTTTAAACCAAACCCAAATCTCCCTAACCCACTTCGAGTATCAAGTCGCGTTCCCCACCCAAGACTTAGACAATTTTCAAGAACATCTGTAATCATTCCTTCACCATCATCTAACACTGCGATTTGCTGCACCTGATTAGATGTACGTGTACTTACAACAATATCATCACTTAATGCGATAATATCAATGTTATTAGCATTAGCCTCAATCGAATTATCCACAAGTTCTGCAACAGCTGTTGCTGTCGATCTATACCCAGCCTGCCTCAATGCTGTTAACCCTAAATATGCGTCTATAATTTGTGGCACGGTAAATCTCCTCTGAATAATAAAATAATATCAAGTATAGTATTGATTAAAATACGTAAATGCATTACTTGCAACCGGCATATTCAAAATGTTGTCTTCAATATCTATCAAATAACACTCAGACTCTCCTCCCATGCTCGGTCCTCTTAAGCCGCGCCCGATCATTTGTGAATACAACACTACTGATGTAGTGGGTCTTGCTATAATGACTGCTTTAATATTGGGAGCATCGAATCCAGTTGTAAGAACACCAAAGTTAACTATTACCTTTAGTGCCCCGCTCTTAAAATCTCTAATTGTCTCTCTTCTTTCATCTCTTGGTGTTTCTGATGTTATTGCCTTAGATTCGACCTTATTCAAGGAAAGCATGATAGAAATATCAACTGCATTTTCAACGCTAGGGGCAAAAATAATTGTTGGGAAACCGTATTCTTTTGAAAGTTTCATGGCGTGCTTTACAATTACTCCTGTCCGATTAATGTCTCGGCCCAGCTTAATAAGAACATCATCTGGTATGTCTAGTCTCTTTTGCAGACTCACGAGTTCTTTTTCTGTAAGCCTTATACTAGCGCCTGAGTCTACTCTAAACCTGTTAACCTTTGCTAAAATCCCTTTATTTGTTAGGTAGTTAATAGGATCATTTAACTCATCCCCGTCATCGCTTACTATATTGATCTTGTTATTGTCATAGAACTCTGAAAGCTTGATTGTTTGCTGTGGATCTTGATTTACATGATGTCTTCCAGGTGTGGCTGTTAGCCCAACAATTTTCGTTCCAGAACTGGACAATAGATCAACTGCATCCTTATATGTAGGTGCTATAGACTGATGCGCTTCATCCACAATTAGTAACCCACAGTTTCTTCGAATAGATGAAAACAACTTAAATCTTTCATCATCTTGTGTAGAAACTATGTTTGTGGCAGTTTGAAAACTTGCAACAACAAAATATGGTCTATCTATTTCTGTTGTTTCTGGACTTCTTCCACCCCATAGCTTCATAACACCTGCATTCTCACTGCCAAGCTTTTCCCATAAGCTAATAAATGAAGACACCGCCTGATCGCACAGCTCTTCACTATGTGCCAACCATACAACCACTTTTCCTTTATTGCTGTTTCTAAAATAATCACATACAGACTCCAGCATAGTCCTAGTCTTCCCTGATCCAGTCGGCATATGAACAAGCACCCTGTTAGATTTCTCTCCCCAAATGAAATCTATGATTCTCTTTCTTATCCAATTCTGATAACTAAAAAGCGGTTTTATTACACAAACTTCTTCTACTGAGACCGTATTTCTTGTGCTTTCTCTAATAATTAACCCACTAAGACCAAATAGTTTTAAAAATCCTTTGGTGCTAGAATTATCCCCCCATCGAAATGCATTTATTTCCATAAGATCTTCTACAGTAGGATCAGATAATCCAAGCTTATCTTTTAAACCCTCTCTTCCTAATGATGCAAGCAACTCCAGCCTAACGTCTTTGATAGAAAAAACATTACTACCAAACTCATGGAATAGCACATCAGCTAAAACCTTTGATCCAACTTCGTATCCTGCATCGTTTAAGCGTTTGATTCTCTCTTTACTAACATATTTCGACAAGGTGGCTACACCTAACCTTGAAAGCAGATCAATAATATTTTCTGTGGAGCTCAACTACTACACCTAGTCATCGATTCTTTTATAGCGAGCAGATCAAGCAAGCCTGATCTTCAGGGTCATCATCATCCTGCTCTTTGATTATTTCTTGCCAGCTCTTCGTCTGTTTAGGTTGAAACTTCTTGCCATTGGCCTCATTTTCTTCTGCTCTTTTTACAATATCCTCCAACTTCCCACTCGAGGACCATGTGTACCCATGCCCACAGCGTATACGCTCCACATTAGACCAATCAAACCCTTTTTCATGGACATTATCCTCCATAGCTTTTGCCTTCTCGAATAGCTCTGGGTGCTCTCTTTTTAAGCCCAGCCACTCATCTTGACGCTGAAAGAAGCAGAAGAAGCAACCTGATCTTGACCTCC
>CAZMRQ010000059.1:0-6223 GCA_964568795.1 uncultured Gammaproteobacteria bacterium
AGGTAGAGATTGATAAACCACCAAAAGATATGCTTGATGAATTAAGATCATCAGAAGATATTAATACCGATATTCCACGGCCTATCTCAAAGTCTCCAAGCTTTATTACACAATTCATGGGTCGATTTAGTCGAAAGCCCAAACAACCCACAGCTTCTTATCAAGTTATTCAAGGAATACGAGATGCCGGAGAACGAAGTGGTGCGACAACACCGGAGCTGACTACAAAAAAGAGAGATCCGGGCCCCGAAAAAGGGGCCTAAATTCAATATTTCTCAATAAATGCACAACACTTTTTATCATCTGAGAATAATACACACAAAACATTAATAAAGAACCATATGGCTAATAGCACTATATAGACAAGTGACTTACAGGATTAGTACTTTTTGCTGGTGAGACTTTTTTATGTAATGATGAAGGCGATGTTGACATCGGAAGTGTTTACTATAACCTAGTCATATCAATACTACCGAGTCAATATGACTGATAACATATGTAAATTTCTTGAAGATCTCAAAGCTGAAGACATCAGAACACTTGATGTCCGTGGTAAATCATCAATAGCTGACACTCTCATCATTGTCACAGGACGCTCCACTGTTCATAATAAAACTCTTGCACGTAAATTAATGAGCAGCGATAGCCCTGTCAACCCCTCATACAATGAAGGCATGGATACATGTGAGTGGATAGTCATCGTATCAGAATCAACTCTTATCCACATCATGACAGCTGAGACACGGGATTATTACCACCTAGAAGATCTCTGGGACAGTGATCTTTAGTATCATGAAGAAAAAATTCTTTGTCAAACGCAGCTATTTTATTATTATCTCAATCTGTATTGCTTACAGTATCATTGTTGCGCGTTTATACCATTTGCAAATAGATAAATTTCAAAACTACAATACACTGTCTCTCAAGAACCAATTCAAAATTAGAACAATCCCAGCTCGTCGAGGTTCTGTATACGATAGAAATAGACACCCCTTAGCACAAGATAATCCAGTTGTTAATATCCAAATACTCAACCAAGATGACAAATCAAAGAAGAGCACTGAATTATTTCTCAAGAAAAACAAGATCGACCCCTTAACAAAAACAAGAGAAAACATCATCCCTATCAATAATCCAAATCAATTGCTTGAGATAGCTTCCAGGCTAAATCAACACGCTTTAACACTCATAAAAAACTACCGACGCTCATACAACCACCCCTACCTAACCGCACACCTTGTTGGCTATTATGGCCGTACAAATCAAGACTCTCTCGCAAAAATACCTCGTTATGAACGAGAGGCACATATGGTTGAAGGAAAATCTGGCATTGAGTTGCAGTACAATCATTTGTTGGAAGGATTTCCTGGGTATATCCAAGAAGAAAGAAACTCCAAAGGAGAACTTATTAATAAGCATATTACATTCGAACCAAAAAAAGGACTGGATGTTTTTCTAACTATCGACATCAACCTTCAAAAAGCGGCCTATGAGAGCCTCAAACATCAACGCGGCTCAATAGTTGCGATAGAGCCACATAGTGGGGAGATTCTTGCTATGGCGTCTGCCCCCTCATTTGACCCAAACATGCTCTATAATAAGAAATACAGCACGCAAATCTCTAAAATAATCCATAACAAAAACCAACCCATGTTTAACCGAAGCATACAGGGTCTATACGCCCCAGCTTCAACAATAAAGCCCTTTATGGCAGCAGCAGCACTCTCCAGCAAAGTCATAGAGTCAGACACGACTCTTTTTGATCCAGGCTACTATTATATTCCTGGATCCAAGCACCGTTTCAATAACTGGTTGCGAGCTGGTCATGGAAAGGTCAATCTCATAAAAGCATTGATGGTTTCATGTGACACATATTTCTACGAAATTGCATATAAGCTTGGCATCGATAGAATCAGCAAGAACTTATCCGAATTTGGTTTTGGTAAAAAAACAGGTGCATTTAGTCATGAAATGGCTGGGCATGTTCCAAGTAAAAATGAGGACAATGCCTCAGAATGGATGGCAGGAAATACGGTCATAACAGGCATTGGCCAAGGAACTTTACTTGCCACTCCCCTACAGCTAGCTCAAGCAACTGCGACAATCGCCACGCATGGAAAAATGTACCAACCAATCATCATAAAAAGCATAGGAAGGAATGGGCAAACAGAAGAGTTCACGACTCATAATATAAAACATCAACTTAAATATGAACAGAGCATATGGGAAAACACGATAAAAGGAATGGAGAAAGTAACATCAAGATATGGAACAGGGAGAAAATTTGCCGACTTCCCTCTTCCAATAGCAGGAAAATCAGGGACTGCTCAACTCGTCAAGATCGATAGAACAAGAAATTTCCCAGATCATCTTAAAGACAACACGCTTTTTATTGCATTTGCACCAATAAAAAAACCTGAGATAGCAATTGCTGTTATAATAGAAAATGATAAATCTGCCACACAAGTTGCAAGGGATTTTATGGACAAGTGGTATTCAATTAAGCTAGGTCAAAAACATGCTAATGAAACTGAAATGGTGGATACTCATCAGTAATCATAAGAACACAGTATGATATCACACGTAGTTTATACCGAATAACACCCTCGACATACTCAAACATATGCCGTGGATAATATCCAAGGACAATCACACACAGCCACCCGACGGGAATAATAAATAGCAAAGTAACACTCAAAAAATGAATAATAATTATATGAGGAAGTGCGGCTATCCATTTCACAAAAGGAAGGACTCTGTTAAGTGGTCGTCGATCAGGGTCATCTAAATGCAATTGTATATCTTGAGCATCTGTTACAGAGGGATATTCCTCCGTCATGACAAAGCTATACACTAAAATGCGTATATAAAATCTGACAAGCTCTTGATTCCAATTAAACCACCATCTTGGGTATGAACGGCGAAACAATATCATCAAGGCTAAAACCAACCCAAGAGTCCCCAGACCGTTTATGCCTGCTAAAGGCAGAGGGACATGTGCAAATACCGAAAGAATATGAGACAAATATGGCGAAAATGCAAACGAGCCCTCATGACTCCAGACTTCGCTAAGCTTATTATTTTCCATCTGACTTTTCATTGCATTCTGAAGGATATTAGCTGGAAGCAATATGGGGTTTGTATGTGGACGGGATTGCCGGCCCGGAGAATAAACGCGCGCATCACTTTTGCCGTAGAAAGGCTTGATGACATGAGAAAAAACTGCATCACCGGTTGTATAGGAGCTAAACGGAATATAATCGCTGGTCAGCATTGAAAAAACAAGCGCTATAGGGATGATGAGTATTGGACGTAGAAGTGCTTTCCATCTGGACTGCTTTGGTTTGTAGTGTACTTTAAATTTAAAATGGGACATCCATGCCTCCTTGAGTGATCACACAGTATATTATTACTTGCAATGAAGTGTCAACGCCTCCTGATACACTGGCGCGTCATGAAAAAAATCCATTTAAGACCTTGGGCCCATTACTTTGATGAAAATGAAAGCTGTATTTGTTATTAAAAAACTTGTTTGTGTACCGGTGTGTGAGAGGGATTGCAATATACTCAAACAAAGCCCTGGCTTTTTTACAAACTATCCTATATTTAATCTCAATGGCATGTTTTGCCAACGTATGGTAGCCCCTACTCAAGGTTACTGCCGACCATAATAAAGTCACAGCACAATATCACGTTTGATAATAAAGAAATAGTCATCAGTCACCCACATGTTGGCACGCTCCATTCTTCTGAATTTTATTAGTTATGGAATTCTATCTACGATGTACTAAAAGCACGATGGAAAAATGCGCGTCTGTATGATTGATGTAAAATGCTACTCCAACTATCAGACCAATCATGGGTGAAAGAGTTAATAGCCCCCATATCAACAGTAGACGAGCAGATAAATGAAAAGACAGACAGACGGGTTAGAAGCTATAACAGGGAACAGGAGCCAGATTAAACATAAAATCTTGGAAAGAAGAAAGTAATCAAAATACACAATCGCCTAACTCGCCAAGAACATCGAGCAAACAGCCATCTCAAGAAAAGAATTTTCACATGTAATATATACATTTTTTAATTAATTACATCAATTTAAGCAAAAATTAATATTCACATACGATACACTGAGTTAAAGAATGAGAAAAAAATTATGCCTGATGAACCTGATAGTGTTGGAAAATATCTCAGTTCCCTTGCCACAACCCTAGCTAAAAAGTACTTCGGTGACTCGGCCTTATATCAAAAGAAATATCAAGAACAGTTTAATGAAGATATAAAAAAATTCTTTATTAACAACTCAACTACAATTTTGATCGATAACGACGTGACGATTTATAACAAACTTCTCGATTTTTTTAGTCAAAAACTTAAAGATGTAAAAGTTCCTGATCCAGTAACTGCTAGTACTGATCGAGTAATGGTGCTTCAGGATACATCTAGTGGATTAAAACAAAGTGCTAAAGCATCTCAAGATAAGAAAGATAAGGATACATCTCCATCTGAAAAATTTACACGACATGCTAAAGCAACTGATGATCAGAAAAAATTGAAACAATTTGAGAGTTTTGACAATGCCACCTTTCTTTCTATGCTCACCAGATCAGTTCTCAAATCTGGTGATCCGTACATTGAAAGGAAATATCGTGATGCAATGATTCGTGGTTACACGAATAAAATGATCGATCATAAAGAGCGTGATGGTATACCTGCAAAGGCAATCCATGCACAGTTCAAAGGAGCATTAGAACTGTTTCAAGCTCAATATCGACAAGCATCAACTCCAGTAGATCCAAAAGAACCAATTCCACATCTTTTAAACATATTGCTTGCAAACGAAGGAGATGAAAGGGACGCAGCAATAGATAAGATGTATAGCAGCTACGCAGATGATCCAGATCCTATAGGACCGGTGGAGATTATAGGTTTAGCTGGCGATTATGCTAATTCTATAACAGCTCGATCTGGCATTAATGATCAACCGATAGTTGATCTGGGCAAACAGCATATATTAGATCAGGACGAGTACCAGCACCGACAAGAACATATGCCTCCGCAACAGGTCAGTGATGACTTCAAAGCAGAATCAGCTACGAAAGTGAATGAAGTACGCCAAGCGCGCTTGCATGACATAATTACTCTCAAAATTAAAATCCGAGATTTACTTAAATCAGAATCAGATGATACAAAAAAAACTGCTGAGCCTCTCTTAAAAAGTTTATCTCCATTAACAAATCAATTAGACAAAGAGAGAGTGTCTTCAGAAGAAATGGATAACATAGCAGAACAAATGGATAAAATAGAACGACAATATTATGGGCTCCTTATGAGTACAGTAAAAGAAGAGTGTACGAAGTTAGAAAACGAAGTAGCTGCTGCAAAAGCTGGGCTAGGAAACGCGTCTCATACATTTGTAGTCGGAGAAAGAAAGCTTGAAAGTTTACAACAACAGCTAAAAGAAATCACACAAAAACTGACAAGCCTCCGCAGTACGATTACATTAGACGAATCTAAAGGTGCTACTGGGGAGTTTACGGAAGAGGAGAAAAAACGGGTAGATGATGCGAGAGCAGACCTGATCGAACAATTCACAAAGTTTAATAATATTGCAAGGGATATCAAAGGATCTCTTACTTCGTATTCACGTAGAAAAACGGGTTTGGAAAGAAACATAAGGGCTCTCAAGGGTGAAACCCAAAAATGGCTTAGATCAGGTTCACTTCTTATAGATAATGCTGCTAATACTATCATAGACAATTTGTCTCAATTAGAAGAGCAGTTGAAAGAACAGACAATGACTTCAGAACAAATCGATGCAATAAATAATAAATACCTTAGTTATAGCGCGATTAGACTTTATTTAGAAAAATCTGTTCTGGAAAAAAAGGATCTTTTCATTCAACTCGAACAGTTTCCCGACGCAAGGATCAAGGAAACGCACTTAGATCCTATATATAGGGAAGCACAGAAAGTTCTGAATGATTTAGTAACACCCCCTTCGCTCGGTGAAGAACGTAAACTAATAGATTCAGCACCTCTAGAAACACTCTTAGAAAGTATGGAAAAAGGACTTTCAGCAGCAAGACATACACGTAATATGATTGATATCAAGACACCAATGGAGGAAGCAATAGTGGCAATTTCCAACAAGACTCCTCAAGAGATGCTCAAATATCTACATCTACTAAATGAGAAGTATCCTGATCTACTGGACAAGTAT
>CAZMRQ010000060.1:0-5784 GCA_964568795.1 uncultured Gammaproteobacteria bacterium
CATCACCAGGCCAAACAGCAGAAGCAGCAGTGCAACAGGCAGCAGTCCAGACTCAGCAACACTACGTTTTATACTATGCCTGCCTGCAACAGTGCGGGTATTTTGCTGCCCTACACCATCCCAAACCAAGAATTTTGTGAGAATTTTAGTGCTGAATATTGGCACAATTGATAGCACTTATTTGGTAGTCCTCATCTGATTGGATATTCAAGAATATCTAACATTAGTTAGCTAGCTATTCCAGACAAAGACTACTCCACTGCGTGGAAATATCCATTCATCATGTATAATTCTAATCTCATTAGGAACATCATAATTAATATATTGCTTCACATCATTGGACTCAGAAGTAAAGAATGGAATTGGCTGTGGGTTTTTCAAGATACCAGAATGCTTGAATTCAATTCTTGGCGACATGGTCATATCTGGTATTATAACAATGAAATTATTTGACCTCTTTAGAACTGGGATAGTAAACACGATTTTTGCAAAAACCGAAAAAATATTACCAAGATCTATAGATGTTTCTTCTTTACAGAGCACAATAAAGCACCCATCCTCCTTGAGGCGGTTATCTATGACAAACTTTTCAACCTTAACCTTTCGAGAACCATCCATAACAGAAACATTAAGATCCATACAATTATAAACAAAGTCCTCGAGTTGAGAATCATCAAACGATGCAAGCTTACTCCTTTCACTCTCATCAAGACTAATTACATCCCTGAAGAAAACATCATCATCAATAATAGAGTTCTCCAATGATTTTTCATCCAGAAAAAACCCCAGTTTTATATGTGAAAGAACCGGATTAGAGTAATGTTTTTTATACTGAACAACCTGGTGGATATCGTGATAAGTATCAGGCGAAAAAGATATCGACTTACACCCAATATTTTGAGAAGAAAATTGTATATAATATTCAAAATCTGTTCTATAAGTATAATCATCAGTCAGGTACTGAGAAACAACACCACTATATATTTCACCTCCACGCTCTTCTCCCAGTATCGACAATAAATACTCCCTAATACCTTCTTTTTTTCTCTCATCAGGAAGATAGGATATAGTATCTTTATCAAATCTTATTGTCTCAGTAAGACGCTCCTGCATTGACTCCAAAAAATCATTTTTTGTAAATCTCTCATACAAAACATCGATCATAAATAAGACAATAAAAGATCCAACCATAGATTCCACCAACACAGAAACTAAGGTCTCAGTCTCTTTCCCACTAACAAACCAATATACAATAGCGAATACTACAGCAAATATAAAAACTATTATAAGAAAGAGATACTCTTTTAATTTTGATTTCTCATCACTATAATTACTCATACTCTATCTCCCCAGACAGCAGGCTTGTTTTTCCATACACAGCTTGTTTTACGCATTGCTTCGCCCAGAACTGATTCCCATAATCATAATGCCACCATTCAGTGAAATAGTTGGTAAATCCAACAGATATCAATGACCAATACAACAACCTCCTGTTTTCTCTTACCTCATCAACATTGATACTTTTCTTGAATTGAATATCATCACTCTCAAAAAACACAGTATTAGAAGAGGCAGAAAAACTATCGAACTCAGATCCCATATTAAGCAGATTACCATATCCATCAACAATTGATAAATCAACAGACCCACCTGTACTATGTGGAGCTGGCGACAATGAACTATCCGTTGGAACGGAGACATACTTCACAGCAAGATCAATAATCTCATCCTCGGAATATTGAGGAAACTCACTTTTCAATTGCAAACAATAATTATCAAATAATTTCTGCTGAACAAATTTTGGTCGCCAACCATCAAACACAACAAACTTATACCCTTGAGGAAGAAAATCGATCGCAGATACCAGCATATCAACAACTCTTTCACGTAAAAAACAGCCATTAATTGAACCCATTAAACCCTGCTCATAATAGAAAGGGCTAACTATAATCCTGGGATGAACCCCTTCAACTGAAATAACTCTTTCACCGCACTCAATAATCTTAACGCCCTCCCATCCTGTCGGGGGAGGAATGCCTGGTATAGGAGAAAAAGCATACTTCACTCCTTCGTGCCCAACTTACCACCAGACAGCTTTGACTCTAATATATTAGAATCGAACACAACCGTTAACGCATCCTGCTTACGAGACCTTCTTAATGCGATATTAACAAGATGATCCAGCAAATCAGAAAACGTTACTCCTATCTCTTCAAATAGATAAAACGATAATGACCCAGGTATAGTGTTAATCTCATTCACATATAAAACTTGAGAGTCCACGTCTAGCAAAAAATCTATTCGCGAAACCCCGCTTGCGGAGACCAAATTAAAGACATCCAGAGCAAGGGACTCTATCTTACTCCTCACCTGATCACTCAACTCAGCTGGAAGCACTCTCTCTGTTGAAACTATTCCTTTTGACTGCCCGCCCTCATACTTATCTGAAAAATCCAACATATCGCCACCATAGATTGGTTCTTCTATAGCAGACGTAACACTCTCATTTCGATCACCCAAAACGGCACAATTATACTCCTTTCGATTACTAATCAGTTTCTCAACAAGGATAATGCAGGAATAGTCACACGCCCTATCTATTAGATCTGATAACTCCTCTATATTTGACGCTGTACCTATACCAATACTTGAACCTTGGTCCGCAGGCTTGATAATCACTGGAAAGTCGAGAGACTCGGTAACCATATCCAGTACACTGCCTCTATTTAGAGCCCAATCATCTTGGGGAAAGCTGACAGATTCAACAACTGAAATACCTGCACTCTTCAATATCGATTTGAATATTACTTTATTTAGCCCTACTGCTGACGAAATAACATTACTGCCACAATAGGGGACATTAAAAATATCTAACAAACCTTGAAGCGCACCATTCTCACCAAAACTGCCATGCAAAACAGGGAGTACAACATCAATAATATATAGCGGGCGTCGAGCGAAGATATGTTTTTTTTCATCCATCAACACCAGTTTGCCACCCTTTCCGGTAGCCAGAACTCTAGTTGAATCAGCTAATAATGACGCCGTATCTCGATATTTCTCTAGCTTATCTATATTATTACCTACATACCATTCACCTTCTTTTGATATATAAATAGGAACAGCATCATACTTATCACTATCAAGCGCATATAATGATTGAAGACCAGAGATCACAGAAACCTCATGCTCAGTAGAGACACCGCCAAAAACCACAGCAACCACCAATTTACTCATTATATAATCCCGCCTACATAGTTATCTGGAAGATCATTCTCAAACAGCACAACATCACCACTCCTCACAACTCTATTACAATAAGAACTTGCCTCTTTCAAGTCATAAGCAACATAAAGATCATTTGTATATCTTGCACTCTCTAATCCATCTTTGATAGCCCTGGTTTGTGACGTATCACCCACCAACACCACGCGGTTCACATAACCAGATATCTGAACACCAAGTTCTCGATTCTTATCGTACTCCTCTCCACCAAGCTCCACCATTCCAGGAGTTACTATAATCTTTGATTTTCCAGGCATCGCTGCCAACACCTTGAGCGCATTATCCGCACCAATCGGATTTGAGTTGAATGAATCATCAATAATCATTACCCCTTCATTAGTCTTACTCATACTCAATCTGTGAGGAATCTGTTTCAATGTTGTTACAGAACGGTATATATTATCTTTTGGAACACCCAACTCAATAGCCACACTAACAGCACACAATATATTGTATACATTATGCATTCCAAGCAAACTGGTCTGCAACTCAATGTAATCATCATTTGGCATTGCAATAACAAACGATGTTCTTCCTTGGTGATCAATCTCTATATCATGAGCCCGATAATCGCATAACGTATTTGAAACACCATAGGTAACCCTACGCGCACCTGTTACCAAATCTACATCCTGCTGATTTTTATCATCAGCATTTAAGAAAATGACACCACTATCTGGAATGGATGCCGGTAATTCCAGCTTGGTTTTCTTTATGTTATCTTTTGTTCCAAAAGTCTCCAGATGCTGCTGCCCTATTGTTGTGAGGACACCTATTGTCGGCCTTACCAGATCGCATATCTCTTTGATATCTCCCCTCTGCTTGGCACCCATCTCAACAATAAAATAATCATGGATAGTCTTCAAACTGCTCCTTATCGTTATAGTAACCCCCATCAGCGTATTATAGCTTTTCGGTGTCATTACAGTATTACTAACGGATGACAATATCTCGTTTAATATGTATTTTGTGCTTGTTTTTCCATAGCTTCCAGTGATCCCAATCACCGTCACACCAGCCATTTCTTCCAACATCCCTCTCGCATCTGCTACATATCTTATTGAAACCATATGCTCAATTGGAATCATCAAGCCATTTAAGGCCACCAATATGTAAGGGAAGATAACTATGGAAACACCAATAGACAAAATAGAAATACGTAAATATTGATCACCGGATAGAGCAAATGCCAACAAAAACAATAGAACAAAGAATACAACAATCACTACAAAGAGTCTCTTTACCCTACTGGTATATACAAACTTCTTTTTCTCCTTTCGAGCTGTTCTCACAAATAACAGATACATATATACAGCTATAGACGATACGACAAACAGCCATTGGTTATACAACAACAGCAGAGGAGCCAACACCAGAGCCGATTTATAATTATAAATATTATGCCGATCAGTATTTATCCACCTCAAGAATCTATCGTTTCTGTATGAATTCAACTGAAGCATATGAATATAGTATTCAACTCTTGGGGCCGAATACAGTACTAGTACGACAAATGCCGACAATAACAACACGTAATACAGGATTAGCCAGGACATCATTTAACGCCAAGAAATGACCCTACCACTAACTCGAAATCATTCCTGTTCTCTATATGTGAAAAATGACCTGCTTTTTTTAGCACCACAAGGCCGCTATCTGGTATTAATTTATTCATAACATTAGCTTGATATAGCGGCGTCACCTGGTCTTCCTCACCCCACACCAGTAAAACTGGTATGTTAATCCGCGACAATAAATCCCTCATATCCTCATTCACCACATTAACTAACACTTTCTTCATTACATTACTTGCATTCCTATAGTCAGGTGACCCTGCTCTACTCTTATAGGTATTCACAATAGATAACGGAGCAAAATGAAATATTTTTTTTATAATCTTATAACTTATAACTTTTACATAGTACCCAATACTTCTTACAGGTCTAATGCCCGCACTATTCACAAGTATCAATTTCTGCGCCTTACCTAGTGCAGCAATCCTTATAGCAACTCTTCCCCCAAACGAATGCCCTACTACTACTGGATTATTTATTCCGAGAGCATCCATTAAATCTATAACAAACTGACAATACTCTTCTGTCCCCCAACTTTTATCAGGTTCATCACTGTTACCAAATCCAGGAAAATCTATAGAATAAGTTTTATATTTTAATGCCAATAAATCCTGTGCCGATGAAAAACTACTTAGATCAGAGCCCCATCCATGAAGAAAAAGCACATCTTTGCCTCTTCCTTTTGCACTATAGCGCACACTTATTCCGCCTATATTGATATATTCAATCCCCATGCTACTATAAATTAATTTTCAATATTGGGTTTCCCAGAGAGCACTAATTTCTGAACACTTTTCCTATATGCTTCACCCCGCGCCTCAAATCCGGAAAACATATCAAAACTGGCACAAGCTGGAGAGAGCAGTACAGTGTCACCGCTCTGGGCCAACTCCGCTGCAGCACTCACGGCACCCTCCATGTGGTC
>CAZMRQ010000061.1:0-5755 GCA_964568795.1 uncultured Gammaproteobacteria bacterium
AAGTGAACATGTAAAGACTCTTCAAGAATACATGTGTTTTCCAGATACGCCTGACGAAGACACCCCTCATAAGATAAAAGAATACCTCGATTTATTCGATGACTTAAAATCTCATTCCTATGTACGGAGATGTCTGGCACAGGATACTCCTTCTCAAGCCGTAGATAGTTTTAGTTGCAATAACTTCTCCCAAGGTCAAAAGCAACGATTGCGTAATTTTACATTGTTTCATAGACTAAAAGAAGGTGAATTTTTACTGCTTGATGAAATATGCTCATCTCTAGATGAAAAAAACTCAACAAAACTTATCAATCACTTAGTCAGCAAGAATATTAGCTTTGCTGAAATATCACATTTATATAACAGACACACGATAATCCCCCAAGAAACTTATCATGAAGTCATTTATGTCAGTGAGAATGGCGTGAGTCAAATGACAGTAGCAGAGCACAATCAGAGTATTGCTAATAGAGCTAGAGAAACCCATGCTGATCATCCAACACACCAATAACTCATTTATCACAGCACTCATATCATTGATTGGAGGGGCGCTTTATGCGCTCGCCTTCTCTTCATTTACAGAAGGCGTGCACTGGGTGAGCGCACTGTGTGCAGTCGTGCTATGGTGCTGCATTTGCTTATTCAAGCCCACTAGGTTGAATTTTTTACTTTTTTTTATATGCAAATGGTCAGCAATACACTGGCTGTGGTACCCTCTTCATCATATGGGCCATATGCCTTTAGTTGTTTCGTACATTGTGACTGGCATTCTCATCACGACGCTAGCTTTTACTTCAGCATTTGTTTGCTACAGCTGGTGTAGATACACATCAATAAAATTAAACGCTATCGTTGGCCTGGGCCTGCTATGGTCATTTATTGATTTTATCTCAGCTTATATCTTTCACTTTCCATGGCTTATCTTTGCCACATCACAAGCACAGTCTCCCTGGATTTCAATTTTCTCAATCACCGGAACATATCTTGGCACGATTTTAATCATTTCAATCTTATCTTCAATCATTTACGGTGTAAAAAATTATCATAAATTTTCAGGAAAATGCTTTCTTATTTTGCCAACACTCCTCATTTTCGTCATTGCTATGACATTTTCATTACAAAAACACACAGCCACTTCCGGCAATCTCAATGTCACTATTGTGCAAGGAAACATCGATAAAGTAAGCCACGAGGCAGAAATCAGCAAATCACTGGACCCTTTAACATTCGCGTCCATGCTCAATGATGAAACACTTGCTATCTATGGAAAATTAACCGCTAATGCACCGTTATCAGATCTCTATGTATGGCCTGAATGTGTGGTCGGAGACACTGGCAGCCCTTTTAATCAAGGCCACGTCACTAAAATTAAGAAATATATTCCAAAACAATCATCACTTCTACTCGGCGCTATCCTTGCAGGAAAACAAGATATCAATGCCAGTGTTTTACTCAGCAATGGGATTCAAATAAAACACAAAGACCATTATGTCCCATTAGCAGAAGAAGGCTACCCACTTTGGTTAGCAAAATTAGCACGACACTATTCCTTACCTGTGTCAGCCATAACCCATCGCGGTGAGAAAGATATCACACATCTCAAGTTACTCATAGGTCATAAGCAGTACAATGTATTGCCTCTTATCTGTTTTGATGCAGCCTTCCATGTACTTGAACGCAATATTGCTGATACACAGCTTATCGTTATTCAATCAGAAAACATCTGGTTTAATTCATCTTGGGCGAACTATCAGCAAATAATGAATGGTCAATATTTATCAAAAAGATATAAACTACCAGTCATATACAGCACAAACAGTGGCATTTCAGCCATTTATGACAAACAGGGGTTTGCGCAAGTGACTATGCCTGAGAAGATGCATGGTATCCGAACTGCTCAAATAGCCTTGTAGCTGTAATTTTGCAGACTCACATATTTACAAATAGATAGAAAGTAAGGATAATACGCATAATCAACGCGAGTGTCATTCATGATGAATCAAAAAAACAGCAAATACGATCCACTGCATATACAAAAATGGTTCAATCAGAATATTACAACTCCTGAAGTTAATCTGAGCACTCATAAAAAAAAGTTCTACTGCCTAACTATGTTTCCGTACCCAAGCGGGCACTTGCATATGGGACATGTACGCGTTTATAGCATTTGTGATACCATTACGCGCGTGAAGAAAATGCAAGGGTACGAGGTCTTTCATCCGATGGGATGGGATGCATTTGGTTTGCCAGCTGAAAATGCAGCGCTTAAACATGGCCTACATCCAAGTGAGTGGACTCAAAAAAATATTGCTCATATGAAACAGCAGTTAGAAAGCTTAGGCTGTAACTACGACTGGAATCATGAGCTGCAAACATGTGATGCAAGCTACTACAAATGGCAACAATGGCTGTTTTTACAAATGCATAAAAATAATTTAGCTTACCGCCTATCCTCTGTTGTTAATTGGGACCCTGTCGACCAGACTGTCCTGGCCAATGAACAGGTCATTGATGGCAAAGGTTGGCGTAGTGGTGCTGTAGTTGAACGCAAAGCGATTCCTCAATGGTTTGTCCGCATTACTGATTATGCAGATGCACTACTCGATGATTTGCACCAATTAAAAGAAAGATGGCCCGAACAAGTATTAACCATGCAAAATAATTGGATTGGGCGGTCCAAGGGAGCAGTGATCTCTTTCACCTGCCGGGATGACTCCAAGGCTATCAATGATAACATTCATGTATATACGACGCGGCCTGACACTCTATTTGGTGTTGCAGCAATCATGATTGCAGCTGACCACCCATTGGCAAAAAAAATAGCAATAAATAACCCAAAAATATCAGACTACATTGCTGAATGCTTGCAAGGTCAAACTGCTGAATCAGCCTTAGAAACAATGAAAAAGACTGGCTTAAATACAGGACTGCATGCAAAGCACCCGCTTTCTAATACGCTGGTCCCTGTTTGGATTGCTAACTACATCCTTGGGCATTACGGCCAAGGCGCTGTTATGAGTGTGCCAGCGCATGACAAACGCGACTATGAGTTTGCTTTGGAATACAAACTCCCTATCAAACAAGTTATCACCGGACCTCAAGACTCGCTCCCCTATCTAGATCACGGGACACTTATAGAATCTGATGAATACAGCGGCATGACAAGTTCTCAAGCTATTGATGCTATTATTGCTAAACTAGCTGATGTGAATGCCGGCTATTCAGAAAAGCAATACCGCCTTCGAGACTGGGGTATTTCCCGACAGCGCTACTGGGGGTGCCCTATTCCTATCATTTACTGCAAATCATGTGGCATTGTTCCAGTCCCAGAAGATCAACTTCCTGTATTGCTTCCCATCGACATTGACTACAAGCCTGGCGAAACAACACTAGCAAATATTGATTCATTTAAAAAGTGCACTTGTCCGAACTGTCATAACCTAGCTGAAAGAGAAACAGATACATTCGATACTTTCTTTGATTCATCTTGGTACTTTATACGCTATCTTGACTCGCAAAACAGCAATGAAATCTGCCGCAGTGATTTTCAATCTTGGCTTCCCGTTGATCTTTATATAGGGGGCATTGAACATGCTATATTGCATCTTCTCTATGCGCGTTTTATGACAAAGGTCATGGCTGATCTTAAGTTAGTTAAACATGTAGAGCCATTTAAACAGCTCCTCACTCAAGGAATGGTATTAAATAAAGGCATGAAAATGTCAAAGTCTAAAGGAAATATTGTTGATCCTGCTCAGATCATAAGCCAGTATGGTTCTGATGCAGTCCGACTTTTCATGATTTTTGCTGCGCCTCCTGAGCAATCACTTGAGTGGAATGATCATGGCATAGAGGGCGCCTATAAGTTTCTCAGTAAGCTTTTTCATCTATGCCAGGAACACACTTCTACTGACCTTCGAATGACAGCTGAACAAGATGATATCAACAACTCGCTGTATCAAGATGCCCAGCATATCCTCAATTCACTTTTACGTGATTACGAGAAACAGCACTTAAATACTGTCGTTTCGTCAATAATGAAACTCGTTAACCTTATCGATGATAAGTCTCCTCAACGTATAGTGTTGCTTATTCTAAAAGATGCGCTTAGTTGTCTCTATCCTATTTGCCCCAAGATCTCACACTATTTATGGCATCAACTCGGTGGAAAGACTGAACTACTGACTGCAAAGTGGCCACAAGTGAATCATCAAGCACTCGCTAAACGCAGCATCAACTATGTCGTGCAAGTCAATGGGAAAACGAAATTCTCACATCAGTTTTCACAAGATGACAGCGAAACTGATATTCTTCAGTTTCTTATTCAATCAGAAAGAATGAATAAGTGGTTGGATGGCAAAACATATCGGACAATTTTCGTCCCGAAAAGATTGGTGAACTTTGTATGCAAATAATTTTAATACTATTAAGCACTCTTTTTTTAACTGGGTGTCACACGATCAAATACTCGTGCACTGACTACAATATCAATATAACATCATCGAGCAATTGCCAATCATATACCCGTGTACTTAAAAAACAATTAGGTATTTACCGTATATACCATAATCCAAATTCCACATGTCACATTCTCATTCATCTCAATGAAACTGACTCTCAATCATTATTCAGTAAACTACGCACTAGCGGTGACTATAACCTTCATGAAAATATACTCAAAGCAGATGTCACTCTCAATAAGGATAAAAACAATATTCACCATATCAACTCATACAGCAGCAGTGTATCACAAGATTCTATTTCATCTCATGATAGTAAGCTTGACCTTATTGGCGACATTGCTGCACAAATCAGTCTTCTGCTAGATCGTAGTTAAACTGTTCTGGCTGTAAATAACCGTCTTTTTCAATAGAATAATGTTCAAAGTCATCAATTCCTGCATCTATAAGGACCTGCTCATCTATAAGACACTGACCATTTATGTCTGACTTATCAAGCAACACACATATGGCATCAGCAATAATTTGTGGCTTTCGTTTCTTAGACATCATATCACCATATGTCCCACTAATAACATTGCATATATCTATAGCTGCAATTGAGGTCATAGGCCACATAGTATTGACTTTAATCCGATCACCTCTAAGCTCTTGAGAAAGACCAACAGCTGTCATGGCACATAAATAGCGTGATGCAGTATATGGAAGATGGGCTCCAAGCCAGCGTGGATCGAGATTAATAGGAGGGGCTATGAAAACTATATGCGGATTTTCAGAGCCTTGCATTAGCTGAACCAATGCTTTTGATATGAGCATGGGTGCGCGGGCATTTATCTGATGCATCAAATCTATTTGCGCAGGTGTTGTATCGAACACGTTACTCAATTTTACTACTGTTGCACAATGTATGAAACCATCGACTGTTGTAGAGGAATGGCTGATAACACGGACAGCAGCAGTTATACTTTCTTCACTCCGTATGTCCGTATTAATAAATGTGGCCTTACTGCCTAAAGATTCAATTTTATCACATACACTCGTTATTCCATCCGAAGGCTTCGCAAGAATAATAATATGGCAATTTTCTTCAGCTAACCGCAGAGCTGTCGCCAAACCTATGCCCTGACTGCCACCTGTAATAACATATGTTTTATCTGTATTCATCATTATAATCCTATAGTATGAAATGAGCATAGCAAATCAGATGAATGTGAACAAGCCCTATTAATATTTTTTTAATATTATTATTTAATTGTTTAGTCCCTTATTCATATGGTGTATCATATAAGGAACTA
>CAZMRQ010000062.1:0-5710 GCA_964568795.1 uncultured Gammaproteobacteria bacterium
TCTTTGGGTAGAGCAGTCAAAAACAGTGCAAGAGTATCTGAGGTACGTCCCTCATGTACCCAGATCAGGTGGCCCTGCTCAAGGTCATAGACTACTGTCATATAGTCATGCCCCTTGGCTCTGGCTACCTCATCCACACCAATCCATTTCAATCCAGTGAGTGCCTCCGGGCAGAGCGCTGGAAGTGTCTCAGTCAGATAGGTCTTATCCATGTTCTTGACAGTCTCCCAGCGAATACCCAGATGAAGGGAGACTGCTTGAATGCTCATGTGACGGCATAGCCCACTGACCAAGTGACAGAAGCGTTTGGTGTAACGCTGATACGGATCCACAAAGGAGAGAGACTCCATGCGCCTCTGATTCTTCCCGATATGGACTTGTACCTGCTCAATCTCCAGAAAACAGGGTCGGCCAAGCCAGGGGAGATCACGGATCCGGCGGGGGACATAGCGATTGATAGTACCCTTCTTGCCAGTGACTGGATCAATCGGCTTGTACCGGCGATCTCTTCTGTATTCAACAAGAATGCCTCCATCCTCAGTTTCACGAATTTGGTTGACACACTGGCCCGAAAGACCCACGATTCTTGCAGGGATGATGGCACTCATTTCCTTCTCCATGTTCATTAGTCGGCAAAACCAATGTAATCATAGAGTTGAATTGTGTCATCATCTCTTTTTTCACGCATTTAAGCGGAGAAGAGCCTCGATATTGGTACAAAAGCTCCAGATATCAAGGTGATACTGATAGTTGTTCGCTGAGGCTAGTCCATGCAGATAATGCATCATCTACAGAGATATCCTTAACATCAAGGCTTATTTTCTGTATAAGTTGGTATGGCACCTTCCAGGGATGCCAAACAACAGGATCTGAGTTTCCAAAAAAACAAAGTATAGGTTTGTTAAGTGCGGCAGCAATATGCATTGCTCCTCCGTCACTACAGATTATACAGTCTATGAGGTTCATCCCGGTAATTAGTTGGTCTAGGTTATGAGTGGGATAAGCTGTAATAGGCAGTTTTTGTGTTAATGCGAGTAATTGTTCAGCATGTTGATCATCTCCGGGGTGTGTTGGGTTGTCAGCAGAACCTGGTGACCAGAAGAGGATAAATTTTTTGACAGTGCCTTTTAAAAAGAGCCTGCTCATTAAGTTTGAAAAGTTTTCAATAGGCCAGCGCTGTGACTCTTTTCTTGAGCTAATATGAATACCAACAACCCCAGCATTGGTGTACTCTTTGTTATTAGAAATTTTAGTTGATTGTTCGTTTAGAACAAGTGGCCCAGGCTTTGTGCGAATGCCTAAAGCTGTAGCTAGATAGTGCAATTCATCAACAAAATGCATAGTTCCTGAGAATGAGTTGTCAACAAGATAATCAATAGCATGAGAGATCTTTGGGTTGATACTGTTTGAGAACGCAAGTATCTTCCTTGGGCTGGCAATACGGGCTAACCTATAATCTCTTATTGGGTTTTTTGTTGCAGTAAGTATTGTGAGGTCATATCTGGCTCTTCTTATTGCCATGAACATTGATAATTTACCAAGATACACGGAGAGTAGGCTGTGGTTTTTCCTGTGCTTTGCTTTCGTATAAACAAGGATATTACTGATGTCCTTGTTATTTGTAATGATCGGGGCATTATAGGAATTAACAAGAACATCAATTGTTGCTGAGGGATATTGTTGTCGAATAGAATGGATCAGTGGTGTAGAGAGAAGCAGGTCACCAATATTATCGCGTCTGATGATCAGTATCTTTGCATATTTTGTTAGTTCAATATTCATTGTTGAATGAAAGGTTTTAATGCGATATTGAGACGTTCAGTGAATGCCTGTATTGAGAACTTATTTAGATGACTTTCTCTTTGGCATTCGTTTAATATCATCTTTCTGTTTACTATTCCAGTTAGTAGTTTCATAAAATCAGCGCCGCCATCTTTTCTTGGGTCTTTATAAAGCCATCCAGTAACTCCATGAGATACTGTCTCAGTAAATGGCGGACTATCTACAGCAATAACTGGGGTGCCGAGTTGCTGAGCTTCGATCAAGTTGAGGCCAAGAGCTTCTCTTTCTGGAAGACCGGATAGTACATAATCCACGTTTTTATATACTGATCTAATGTCATTCTGATGCCCCCAAAATCTAACCCTGTTACTGATAGGCTTCAGTGCTTTTTTTATGTCACGAACTTGTGCAAATCCCCCTGATCCAAAAATTTCAATACGAACTTTCGGAAATACTGAGATAATTGGAGAAAGGTACATAAATAACTCAGGAAATTTTTTTATTGGTGCCAGTCGAGAGACAATAGCGATAGTAGTGCATTGATCCACAGGGTGGAACGTATGAGATAGCCTAAAATGTGACCAGTATTTCTCTGTCCATCCAAGAAAACGGTCACGAAATTTCCTCTGATCCCAGTCATACTCTGAGCGTTTGATAATCTCTGTAGATGTGATGTTGTCGATTCTAGAGATTTCACCTATACCAAGAAGCGGAGTATGCCATGGTTTTATACCTTTAGCTATTAGGCTGTTATTGACATGTTCGGATACGCCAATGATCATTTTATAGCCATCAAAATCTGATCTATTTCCAGTAAAAGGCATGTGAACAATTGATATCATCGGATTGTTTTTCTGGATCAAAGATGAATATTTTTTTTCTAGTGGAGCATGAGTGATTATGAGAATTCCTTTTGGAATTTTATGTATAATTTCTTCTAATGACGAAACTTTTATTTGTCTTGAGTTGTTAGGAAGAGTAAGTAATTCCCAGTAATCAGCGTTCTTATGTGTGAAGATGATATTAGGAATCGTCAGGTTAGAAAGAGATCGTGTAATAAATTGTGCATAGACCTCTCCGCCACCAAAATAACGATGAAGTTTTATTTGTGCAACTAAAGGAGGGCCAGACATTACAATTTAGATACAGTATGAATTAAACCAAATTTAAATTTTTGTTGCAGACAAAAAGAGCGCCTTGTGTGGATAGTAATGAAGTTTTCTTGCAAGAAGATTTCGAAAATAATATTTAATATCTTTTGTTTTACTGGGGTTTAGTGATAGGTTGTCAATAGATATCTCATTAACAGTGTATCCACTAGTTTCTACAATTTTCCTAAGAGAGTAAGGTGTGAAATGGATAAGGTGAACTTCAGAAAAAGTTTTTTCATATGGTACAGGGGGGATGAGGTGCAGGAGTTTTTTTGCGTATGACGAAAACCATAGGCTTGGTTTAAATGTTATTCTGTGCAGGCTGTTGTTAGGGACTGCGATTATCAAATGGCCGCCTTTTTTAATTTTTGTATTTAAGTATTGCAGTGTTTTTCCCGGAAATAGAAGATGTTCAAATACATGCCACATGGTTATTCCGTCAAATGAATTGTCTTCTAGTGGGATATTTCCAACTTCACCTTTGATATGGCTTATTCCATATAGTAATGATGCTTTACTGATTGCTTCATCCGATATTTCAGTTGTCGTGACACTTAGTCCATGCTGCATCAACATATACGCTTGTGTCCCGATCCCGGCACCAATATCGAGTATTTTTCCATGAGGAATATAGTTAAGAACTCGATCACATCTTCTTTTCCACATTTCATTCCACTTTCTGTCAGGCTTAAAATCAGAATAATATCCCCCTTCATTATAGTTTTCATTAATAAAGTCACTAGTGGGGCGTGGGTTTGTAAAGATTAGGCTGCATGCATTACAAACATATAGTTCATTGGTCTCGGAAATTTCTTTTATTTTATTGCGCGAGCACCCAGGGCATTGTGACAAAAACTCTTGGTCTTTTGTAGTTACGTGCTCGTCGTTATTTAGAGAAAAAATATTATTTGCATGTGCTATATATTGCCGTGCAATAATTTTATGATCAAATCTTTGTATCATATCATCGGTGATGGGGGGGTATTTTGAGAGTGCTTTTGATATATTTTCCGCTAATGCGTTACTGTCATCAGGTGGAGATAAAAATTCTGAAAGATTTCCAGTTAATATTTCAGCAGGTCCGGTTGGACAGTTTGTGCTCACAATAGGTGTCCCTATAATCAACGACTCAATCAGAACGGTCGGCAGCCCTTCGCTATCAGATGACATTACGAAAAGGTCTGCGTTCTTTATCAATGGATATGGATTATGATCAAATTTATGAAAAAATATTCTGTTGCTCAGGTTTAGGTTGTCTACTTTATTATTTATTTCATTAAAATAAATATTATCATCATCGTCATATGGATCGCCTACAAGTATCAAGATCTGAGAAGGGTTTGCTGTATTGTATGCATCAATTAATAGATCTTGCCTCTTTCTTTTGGTGATTCGTGCAATATAGATTATATATGGTTTTTTCGGTAGATGTACCGTTTCACTGGCTGATGTGCGGATATAGTCAAAGTTAAAGGGGTTATATATTGTTTTTATTGTGCGCGGCCGTACTTTTACTTGTTCAACTATATCATCTTGTAATGCGTCTGATACTGTAACTATGTCTCTGCTATTATAGATTGATTTGAATTTGTGAGTGTATCTCAGTTTTCGATAACTGTATTTTCTATTATTTCTGGGGCCAATTTTATTGTTTAGGTATATTCGCATTGAATTTCTATAGCGTATTATTGTATTAGGCAACATACTAATGCGGGAGATGCGGTCCATATTCTCAGAGCTGCTAATAAAGAATGCAAATTCATCACCTTGGCCTGATTCGATACGACTGATTGATAACCTAAGAAGTCTAGCAAGTGCAATTTTGTTTATAAACTTTATGTGGAAAATATCTTCTTCAGCGCTAATGAAGTGCAGTTTTTTGCGAGGAACATCGATTAACTGGTGTTGCTGCTTATTGTTAAGAACAAAAATATAAGGATCATGTCCGATACTATAGAAAGCATCAAAGAGGTTTAAGGTTACTCGCTCAGCACCTCCACCTATCATTGTATCTATTAGAAGACCGATTTTCATAATGCAATATATTGTGTAAGATTTAAGCTATTGGTATTGGTATTGGTATTGGTATTGGTATTGGTATTGGTATTGGTATTGGTAGAAGGTAACTAGGCTGCTCATCGAAGCATTAACAAAATCAATATCTTCGTCGGCCAAGTACTCAAGATGCCCGTATACCTTCCATTTTCTAACTTGAATGACTCTTTGTTCTCTATGTTATCAGTTGATATGGATATTAATCGCTTCATAAATAATGGCATCATTTTTATCTTCCGGTTATTTTTTGATAATAAGTGATTTTATTTGTTTTTTTACCGCCCTTCTGAAAAATTTAAAAGATCCTTTTATTGTGTGTACTTCTAATTGAGTTCTGAGAAATAATTCTGGGTGCACCATATTAATGGCATTGTTAGGGAACCACTCCATGCACATAGTTGGAATATTGAGCCTATGTTCAGCCTCTTTGTTAACGTAGAGTACAATATTTTGTTTGTAATAATATGGTATCTCGTCGTTGTTCCAGATAGCTGGTTTTATTATATCTATTGCGCGGTATCCGTATGCTTCAAACATATCGCTCCAGTATGACTGCCACTGTTCGTTGATGTGATTGCTGCCACCTTGGAACGGTATAGCAGCTGAAAATATGATCATATCACTATGGGTGATAATGTTCTTCACAAAAATAGATGCATTTTTTTGTGATATATGTTCTGCAACTTCAAGAGAGATAGCAAGGTCGAATCTCTTGTTTAGAT
>CAZMRQ010000063.1:0-5623 GCA_964568795.1 uncultured Gammaproteobacteria bacterium
CGTGATGCCATAAAACACTATGTGCAAAATATTCCTCACAGATACCTTATTAAGATTTAGGAACAGAACAATTCGCCTTTATCTGACTTGAATTAGGAACTACACACCCAGGAAGATCAGGGCCATGCTGCCTTTCCACAGACTCAACGCATTTGTAACAATCCCCCTTGTCTACTTTAGTCTTGCCTCCTTTGCTCTGCGGGGAGTTGTTATCGGAGCAATGGTTCGAATTTGTGGCTTTACACAGAAACTTGTGTTCACAACAGTTCATTTTTATCGTGCTGTTCTTTGGCTTATTCATGTCTCCTAACTCCTCTTGAGTTAACCACATATACTGAGGACCATCACTCAGCTTCTTGCATTTCATGATTTCAAGGTGACAACGGTGATGAGTGCCAGCCTGTTGATGAGTGTAAGCCTTGGTGCCATCGGGGCATGCATAATAATAACCCTTTGGAGCCTTCGTCTCTGTACCTGGCAGACAGTCCCAATACGTGACACCGAAACAGGCGCTCATCGTAGAGACACCTAAAAGACTGGATATAAGAAATTTGTTCATTTTTGTTTCCTTTAGTTTGTTCCCTTCAATTATACGCCCATCACACATCGATGGCCGGTATATTTAATTATATTGTTAATTATCAATAACTTAAAGATGTTTCATTTTTTTATAATACCTGTTATTTGTTGCTCATTTCACAAATGGGTATAGCTTAATACATATGCTGGCATATGATACATCGATCACCCCAACAGCGGACTAATTCACATCTCTGCTCTTAACTTTGATAATTGTAGCAGACTATTTATGCTTCTGCTTATGCTCATGCTTCTGCTTAAGGAGTGGGTGACAACCCTTATCATCTTTATACATATGTTTATTAGGAACGGCACACCCCTCGAAGTTTTGCCTTTTGGCAAAGAGGCCATCGCATTTGAAACAATGAGTGCCTGGACTCTCCCCAACTTTGCAATGCTTTGAATATTTCTGTGAATGTTCTTTAATTTTAAAACACACAATCCCGTATTCACAGCAATGTTGTTTCGGCACAGCAACAATAGCGCGATGACGATCTTCTGCATGAACATAGAAAGTATGGGCTCTTTCGCATTTCTTTACTTGCAAGTGACAGTTGCCGCCCACATCATTACATGAATAATAAGAACCCTTTGGAGCCTTCACCTTTGTATTTGGATTACAATGCCAATACGTGACACCGAAACAGGCGCTCATCGTAGAGACACCTAAAAGACTGGATATAAGAAATTTGTTCATTTTTGTTTCCTTTAGTTTGTTCCCTTCAATTATACGCCCATCACACATCGATGGCCGGTATATTTAATTATATTGTTAATTATCAATAACTTAAAGATGTTTCATTTTTTTATAATACCTGTTATTTGTTGCTCATTTCACAAATGGGTATAGCTTAATACATATGCTGGCATATGATACATCGATCACCCCAACAGCGGACTAATTCACATCTCTGCTCTTAACTTTGATAATTGAGCAGACTATTAACATCACCACACACGCATAACCGTCTGCGGCAAAGCATGGAAGACAACGGTTGTCAGAACTATCAACTGCTTACTTAAATAATGACTGCTAAACTAGAATTTTTTGTATAGGAATACAATTAAGACCGCATAGAGCACATTGCTTTGTATGCCGCCAAAGCTCTCTCACGAGAGGCCTTAAGGCTCACAATTGGCAACGGATAATGATTTCCTAAAACCACGTTGGCTTTTACAGTCACATCTCGGGGGGCCTCCCACGGCGCATGAATATAATTGTTAGGTAATTTTCTGATTTCAGGAATAAATTTACGAACATATTCTCCTTCCGGATCAAACTTCAGTCCTTGAATAACTGGGTTGAAAATACGAAAGTAAGGAGCCGCATCAGCACCACACCCAGCAACCCACTGCCAGCTTGCACTATTATTTGCATAATCAGCATCTACTAAACAATCCCAGAACCAACGTTCACCATACTGCCAATGCACCATCAGATTTTTTACGAGAAAAGATCCGACAAGCATCCTAACACGATTATGCATATATCCAGTTTGATACAACTGGCGCATCCCAGCATCAATCATAGGAAATCCAGTCATGCCTTGCTGCCACAATTGAAGTACACGCCCATCATTAAGCCATGGAAACTTGTCAAAACTTTCCTTGATATTCCTTGTTGCAATATCGGGGTTAAAACACATCAGACTATACGCAAACTCCCTCCATGCCAATTGACTGCTCAAATGATCGGCATTTATAGCATCATTTCTCTGTCTAACCGCATGCCACAATTGATTAGGAGAGATCTCCCCAAAACTCAAATGCGGTGACAGCTTTGAAACACATTCTCGATTTGGAAAGTCACGGCCTTCTTTATATTGAGACAAGAACAAGGTAACAAAGTTAGTACACTTGCTCTGTGCAGCTAATTCACCTGCTTGCCAATGTTTCATCACCGCCTCTGCCCAAGGCCGATCTGGCAATAAACGGCACTCACTCAAGCTCATCCCACCTGTAGCCTTTATAAGGTCCAGGCACAGCGGCTTGGGAAGAGGCTCTCGAGGCTGATCTGCACTAAGACACCCCCGCCGATAAAATGCTGTAAAAACTCTATATGGATCTCCGTTTTTTTTAACAATATTGTATGGCTCCCAAAGCAGCGACCCATTAAAGTTCTCTACGCGAATACTCATCGCTTGCAAGACTTCTTTAATATGTTGATCACGATTCTGCTTCCACGGCTCATAAGAATGATTCCAAAAAACACCTCTCACTTGATAACGCTTCACCAAATCTTGGATAATAGCCATAGGAGAACCCCGATACAAAAACAACTTCCCATCAAGAGAACTTTGCAGAGCCTGCAAAGAATGATGCAACCATACCTGGCTCGCTGACCCAAGTGCTGATTGCTCTGGCTCATCTTCATCAATAATAAAGACTGGCAACACTTTTCCCGTCTCTGCTGCAGCTGACAAAGCGGGGTTATCTACTAGACGCAGATCCTGACGAAACCAATGAATGACAACTGGCTTTTTCATTTATCCTATCACGATTAAGCGCACAAATATTTTAGCACAATCCAAAATCCAATTAAAGCATCTGCCCCAGTAAAGACCCTATACACAACAACGCTGTATATTTTGATTTAGTCAGCCATGCGCTAACCGTAATTAGACAGTCAAATTTATCAAAACACCTTTAGCTATTGGCTCGATGTATCGCAAAGCATGTCTTTCGATAAAACAGTCAGTTCTCTCACTTTTTCATCTCCCCTTCATTTGTATTCTAGCTTTTTGTATAAGTTCATGTAAGTGCTTTGCATCATTGTATATCACTGGATCATCCGCATTGTTAAATAGTTCAAATACATAATTCAATAAATCTTCGTCAACGCCGTATCCATTTTTCTCAAGCACGTAGAGAAGATTAGACTTCCCAGAACTGCTATTGAGCCATATATCTGACTCTCGGCCAAACGAAACAGGATCAATATACGTGTAGCTATCCCTATGCCTTCTAAGCCCATTGGCGTGAATGCCTGCAGCAGTAGCAAAAACATTCTCGCCGATAATTGGCTTATGACGCCATGGCTTCTCACCTATTATCTCATGCACAGTTTGACATGCACGCACAATCGCCTCTAAATCTATTGGACCCATATCAATGTTGCTGTGTTTGTAATGGAGAATTGCAGCAATTTCCTCTAAGGGTGTATTCCCGGCACGCTCACCGATCCCTGCCATAGTTGTATGCACAACGTCTACTCCGGCTTCACATGCAGCCAAGGCATTCGCTGTTGCCAAGCCCATATCATTATGACAATGGATTGATAGCTGGATGCCTGTTGGCAATGAATGCTTGAGCGATTTGACAATGTCATACACTTCTGTAGGCACTAGACAACCCACTGTATCGGCATACACCACTGTCTCACACCCCGCAGCAACCGCATGATGACTGATATCGAATAAAAAAGACCTTGATGCACGACTCGAGTCTTCGAACGCTGCTGAAATATCTTTAAACCCAACTGATCGTGCATAATCAACCGCATTGGCTATTTCAGTAAATACATGATCAAGGTTATCCCACCCGCGCTTGTTTCTCGCATGATTTTCTGACCCTACCATAAGAATCTGCAGTTGCCCATTTGTGCCCATTGACTCTTTTGCAATATCAATGTCCTCTTTTTTCGCTCGAACCAAGCATGCAGGAATCACGCTATCAGCTGCTTTAGCTAACTCCCTGACTCTATTCATTTCCTGATTAGAACTCGATGGAAAACCGCACTCAATATAGCCCACACCTGTTTTTTCAATATCTTTAAATAAAGCCAGACATTTTTTACGATCGACAGTAGTGCGAAGAGACTGCAGACCATCGCGCAGTGTTGTATCGAATAATTGTAATCTTCTTCTTATCATATTTTTATTTTTATTATAACATAATAATAAATATCCTTCAATTACAATACTTTTTATTGTACTAATATTTGGATGCACTTGCGACATAACATGACACAGGCATGGCCACTTGAAACAGACTCATCAAAGGCTGTTTTACCGATTAGAATGGGCGAGCTAATGAAGATAGTACCCACACCACAAACTCCTTAGCCATCCCAATAAGCCACTTCACATACAGCTATCTCACTTTTGTCCATGACAACCACCCTTATATTCAAAAAATGACTCATTTGACTCTAAAAATTGAAGCTGTTATCATCACGGTGCATTACAGGAGTTTTAACATGCTGAAAAAATTCACTTTAGCTACCACAACACTATTAGCATTGTCAGCCAGTTCATCGGCTGTCTTTCTGGGTGGATATTTTGGCATGACTCTCAGTGGCCTTCATGGCCCTAAAGATGCCACGGCTGAAGTACACACTCACTCAGAATATTTTGCAGGCGCCCTGTCATTGGGACACGAATTCATGACAAATAAACACTACGGCGTCGGGATTGAAGGGTACGTCTCTCATAGCTTTGAAGGGAAAAAGCCCTACCACGTTGATTCATCCGTTTATGAATCAGCCAAAGTATCCAGGACACTAAAACTCGACATCAAGCCAATATGGCAACCTTACCACGGCTTACAAGTTTTTGGTATTTTAGGCTATTCTTTAAAAACTATTGCATTTGACCACACCGCCTCTGGTTCAACCACTGAGCACAAGAAAGCACTTCATGGCATCCGATTTGGTGGCGGAACAGAGTTTTTCTTTAACAACTCTTTGAGTACATTAGCTCAGGCATCAATTACCCAACTAACTAGTGATAAATTAGTTGCAAGCTCTGTGAATAATTACAACTTAGGTGGGAAAAGCGTTTCTGTTGCATTAGGCGTACACTACCATTTCTAGTGTAAATGCATGACTGATTAAAATAGTACCCACCTCACACTACAAAATCCTTAGCCATGCCAATATGGCACATCACATGGAGCCCGCTGACTTTTGTTCATAACAACTCCTATGCAATCAACTTATATATTAAATAATGACTCATAGTATATTCTAATTTGGAAATGAGCCTGAGAAGTGGTGTCTAGCCGTTCAGGTTTCAGTTACTTTTCCCAAACCTTAATCTAACAC
>CAZMRQ010000064.1:0-4860 GCA_964568795.1 uncultured Gammaproteobacteria bacterium
TCTGCTTCTTTCAGCGTCAAGATGAGTGGCTAGGCCTAAAGAGAGAGCACCCAGAGCTGTTCAAGAAGGCAAAAGCTATGGAGGATAATGTTCATGAAAAAGGGTTTGATTGGTCTAATGTGGAGCGTATACGCTGTGGACACGGTTATACGTGGTCATCGAGCGGAAAGCTTGAAGACATTGTGCGGAGAGCAGAGGAGAATGAGGCTAAGGGTAAAAACTTTAATCCTAAGCAGATAAAAAGATGGCAGGATGTGCTTAAGGATCAGGATGATGATGACTCTGAAGATCAGGCATGCTTGATATGCTCGCTATAACATTGAGGTAGTTATGTTGAGAAAAGGATGGAGCATTGAATCAAAATATTGGAATGAATTAGCTGCACTTTCAAGTAAATATAAGATTACTTGGAGAAGAGCTTCATATAATAGGCAGTCATTAATGGTGATTCCGGAAATGCCTGGCATTTATATGCTCTGTGCAGATGTTCCAAATCCATATCTGAGAGATTCTGGATTGGATGGTTTTTCGTCTCCTTTGTATATCGGTAGGACATGGCAGTATGGTGGATTAAGGGCAAGATTAAAAAGCCACATGATGAATCCACAAGATAGTGTGAAAGATGTTTATCGTTTAACAACAAATATCTATATTTTATATTCTATTTGTAATGATGGAAATGAGAAAATTGAACAAATAGAGGATAAGCTAATAACTGTTTTTGGTCCACCTGCAAATAGGATTAAGGCGTCAATCAGTGGAAAACTTCGTGCAATGGAAAAAGTTAAGATATTAGGAGACTAGGAAAATGGCAAATATATATCCAGCAATCAAGGCAAAGATGGGTTTATGGGACTATTTCATTGTGAAAATGAAAATGAAAGAAGTGGCCAAAGAAGTATCATTTGCTCATGAAGTTGATGAAGATAACACGCTAGATGAAATGATACAGAGAGTATTAGATGAGAGAAGGGCGAAGACAGAGATTCTAAAATATTTAACGGGAAGAGAAGATAGGTTTTTTTCATCTATCGTTGTAGCAGCGATAGGGGGGTCTCCAGGCTTTACTCCGGTTGATATTGCAGATGACCCTCAGTTTGCTATTTTGAGTCAAATGGGAATTGATGGCGGGTTTGGTTTTGGGGTTCTAACGTTTAATGGAGATCAGTCATACTATGCTTTAGATGGTCAGCATAGGTTGAAAGCAATTAAAACAGTCGTAGATCCAAGCCCAGACGAAATGGAGTTAGTTAGTTCTGCAGATTCGTCAATAGCTGATGAGGAAGTATCAGTTCTTATGGTTATGCCCGGGTCCGATGATACAGATGAAGGATTTAAAAGAAGATATAGGAGACTGTTCTCAAGTCTTAATAGATATGCTAAGCCTATGGATCAGTTTACTAATATCATTATGGATGAGGATGATGCTTTTGCAATAATTACACGTAGGTTGATTGGTGAGCATGAGATGTTTAAGTCTCCAGGAAGAGAGGCGGAATCGTTTAAAGTAAAAGTAAAAAAAGGGAAGAACCTGAGGGCTAATGACTCATGGTTTGTTACTCTTGAAGGGTTGTATGAATACAATAAGATGCTGCTTATGACTCCTGGTAGAGAGTTAGCATATGGGTGGAACAATAAATCAAGACTAAAGGAGTATACACAGTTTAGACCAGATGAGGATGTCCTTGATTCATATTTTTCTGAAATTTCAATCTATTGGTCTTCACTGTTTTCTGCTATTCCAAACCTGGGCATTGAAAATATTCCTGAGTATAGGAATCATGGTTCTGAAGTTGGCCCAGATTATTTGTATTTTTGGCCTATTGGAATGGAAATGCTAGTTAATACCGCGAGGATGCTTTTAAATGATAGATTGGCCGATCCAGATAACCCAACAATTGATGAATGTACTTCAGTGCTTACGCCTTTGAATAATATTAACTGGGAATTGCATGATTTGCCATGGAAGGGGCTTTTGCTTGTTAACGATGGAACAGGGTGGAAAATGAGAAATGAAGACCGCACTAAGGCTATCGAAGTGGCTAAAATGATTCTATATGTGATGGTTAGCGATGACTCTGCTGATGAGGACACCCTGAATACAATAAGAGATCAATGGGAGCAGTTTGTCTACCCTAAGCCTAACGATATGGAACTCAATAGTATGTGGAATGAGATAGTTGAAATTATATCATAATTTAATAGACCACATTGATATATATTCTGGTGGGATAAAAGGGTATTTATATTATAAAAATGGATCAAAAGTAGATATTTCAAGTCAGCTTGAGATTCACGCTAAACTAGTGGCTAAAATTACTAGTTCTGATAGTTGTCGCGATGCCTTTGATAATAAAGGAAATTGCAGGTTAGGTGTAAGTACGGTAAATAAGTTACATCTTGAAAGTTTGAGAGGATTGTCTTTATTAGGTGTGTTGTTGAAGCAAAGACATACAATATGCAATTATATTCTCCCGTATATAGTTCCTTTTCATGACGATGTGCTATATAAATACCAAAAAGAAGGGGTAGATTGGCTTTGTAGTAATAAACAGGTGATACTTGCTGATGATATGGGTCTTGGAAAAAGCATTCAAGTTATAGCTGCATTGAGTGGTATGTTCAATAAAGGAAGTATAAAGTCATGTATTATACTTTCTCCTAAGTCTTTAATTAAGAATTGGGTTGACCAGTTTGATCAGTGGGCTCCTTTCTTCTCTGTTATATCTATAGTATCGCCGCCTAAAGATCTGTACTCGTCGCTTGATCAGATTACTTTAAAGTTTCATGTTGTTGTAACGAATTATGAGTCAGTTAGGGGGTGTTCTGATATATTGAGCAGTTCATATTTCGATGCTATCGTGTGTGATGAGGCGCATAGGTTGAGAAAAAATACATCTTCAATAAACAGGACAATCACTTTGAGTGATATAAAAATAAGGTGGTTGATTACTGGAACGCCTATTGAGAAAGATAGTCTAGATGTAATCAATCTCTCGTCAATATTGGTACCGAACCGTATATCGATAACTGATAGTATGCAGGAATTTCGCGCTCTTTCTCTGTTGAAGAGATATGCTTTAAGGCGAACCAAGAGGAATCTTATTAAAAATATCCCTCAGCCAAATGAGATTGATATCTTTCTGGACTTACCTCCATGTCAGGAAAAGTATTATAATAATGTGGTATCTGAGTCATTAAAGTTAGAGAATTCAGAGAATTATTTAAAATATTTCAACATGCTCAGAAGCGCAGTTGAATACGTGCCAGAGTGCACTGATAACGTAAAGATTTCGTATGTTCTAGACTTGTTAAATCGCGTTGACAATGACAAGATTAAGACAGTCGTCTTTTCATATCTTTTAGATCCATTACGGGCATTAAAGGGCCTTCTTCATCAGCATACATCTTTAAAGGTTTCCATGCTTGATGGATCTCAATCGTCATCTGAAAGATTTGATATAGTGTCAAGTTTTCAAGCTGATACTTCTATTGATGTTATCTTAGCATCGATGCGTGCTGCTAGCGAAGGGCTGACTTTAACAAGTGCTCACAGGGTTATATTTCTTAATAAATGGTGGAATCCATCTCTCAACATGCAGGCAAGAGATAGGGTTATCAGAATTGGTCAAACTAAGAGGATTGACATCTATAATCTCTATGTTTCTAATACAATTGATGAGACTTTGTTGAAGATAATAAATAAGAAAAGTGACCTATTAGATAGGTTGGTTGAGAATGGTATTACTGAAAATGCTGTTGCATCACTCGCAATGAAAAGTATGAAATAGCGGTTATGGAGATTAATAAAAAAGATCTTGATTCTTTGCTGGATAACTTTACAAAGATTCAAGCTAGTGCTGGTGAGATGATTCGACTTTATGACGATTCAAAACTCGATAATCTTAATTATACACGTGCAACCTCTGTTGTTAAGAAGGATGATGAGTTAAAAAAAGTCTTCTCTGAATTATGTCAATTAATCGATTTAATGAATATAAAACTTTCTAAGGCTGAGAAACTTTACCATGAGGTTTATGGGAAATCCCAGATATTTAATAGAAGAATTCCTCCGATATTGTGTAAGCGTCAACAGCCAGATCTTCCTTCTGAAAGTGAAGCGTTGTCGATTTTTCATAGGTACTATACTGATTCTGAATGGACGAGTTACATGGATTATAAAGAATTCTCTGACTTATTCAAAAAGTTTTCTATTCCATTAATAATGGAGGGGCTTGCGATGGCGCAGATTATGGATTTGTATGAAGGTTTAAATGAATAATGTATTAAACCTATCTTATTTATTGATGGTGATATATGCTTGGAAAGCAAGTCGGTGGCAAGTTATATGTCTTGATAACTCAAATTGAGCGCTGTGCAATAGACATACGTAGTGTTTATTCTTCTACATTACCCTTAGTAGATGACCCAAGCATTTATAATATAGCGTCATTTAGTAAGGATTTGTCATCAATATCCTTGTTAAGCTATCCGAGCCTGTATGATGAGCCTTTTCCTGTTCTTAAGGAGTCTGTTTTTATTGATCTTGCAAGTGATCAAGTCAAATATCGTTTATATACAGAATCACTGAATCCACCAATCTTGCACCGTAAAGAGCTTCTCCTTCCTGAGGATCATCCAAGGTTAAAAGAGTATAAAGAGCTAACTGATACTGCAGAATCTATAGGTCTCTTCGATGAACCAACCAAGATCGGTCACCAGCGTCAGTGGTTTCAGCTTATCAGTGAGAAAGGGTATCGCCTTGAGGGGCATCAGCTCATCCCATTGGGTAATGATGATTCTGATTTAGAAGACACAGTAGTAACTCTATACGCTGACTGGGAAGCCTCCCGTCATCTA
>CAZMRQ010000065.1:0-4810 GCA_964568795.1 uncultured Gammaproteobacteria bacterium
GTGAATGGGATAGGTCACGCATGGGGTTATCGTAATTTTGAAGTCAATGATCAGTCGACGAACTTTTCTCCATGGGGGATTTTGATAGGTGGTGAGGAATTGCATAATAATCATCATGCTTATCCCACTTCGGCTAAGCTTTCCTACCAGTGGTATGAATTTGATTTGGGTTATGTGTATGTGAAGGCGTTGTCTATGTGTGGTTTAGCTCAAATAAGGCGTTTGATGCCATCACGTCGTGAGGAGTCTGCTGTGATAAATGATACCCGTAAGTTGCTGCGCAATCGAATGGTTATATTAAGAAAATACATTAAGACAGTATTGGCTCCCATTGTGAAAAGTCAGAAAGCCATCCTTAAGAAGAATATCAAAGTTGTTTCGTTTAGCCGTTTAAAAAGATTGATATTATCGCCGCAAAAAAAATTGAGTGATTTTGAGAAGAATGTGGTTGATTGGGTAAATGAGATGCAGGCTAGTATAGCATGTGCTTACCGTTTTCATAATAAACTCTACCAAATATTTTTTGAGAATTCAGCAAGCGAGAAAATGGTGCAGGCATTAAAATGGTGTCAAGAGGCGCGGGAAACAGGTGTTGAGCAATTAATTGAATTTGCTGATCAATTTCAGAGTCAACTGGGGGTTAAGTCTTGAAAAAAAGTGATCAGTATTCATTTGAGCGATTATTTGCCAAGTTGCCAAATGAACTGCATGTTTTTAAAGAAGTCATTGCAGATGAGTGCCAGCATGCTTTACAAGTGATGAAGAAAGAAATGGGTCTTGTTGAGGAAAAAGAACTACGTATTTTGCAAAAACAGTGTCGGGAAGCGATGAGTCAAATCAATGAGCTTGAAGAGAAGGTAAGTGCATTAGAAGAAAAAGCAGACAAGAATTGAGAAATAACTCGGAAACAATGTCTAGTATTTTAAATTAATTGATTATTAATTTTCTATCAGGTAGTCTTAAAAGGAAAGGTGGTTGAACTGTGCTTTTTTGAAGTGATAAGGGGTTGCAATGAATGATCTTGAGCAAAATACTGGCTCGAGTTTCAAAGTTATTAGGGCCATACGCCTTAAGAAACTTCGGTTGTTAGCGAAAATGTCGCGCAGATCCTTTTCTTGTATGAGTGGGATTAAAGAATCGACGCTGCAGAACTGGGAAGCACCACGGCATGGAGGCCTTACTGAACAAGGCGCTTATAAACTTGTAGCTGTGTATAAAAGTTTGCAAATTTATTTCGATATTGATTGGTTGATGTATGGCCGTGGCAGAAGTCCTGTTAAGCATGATATGGGGATGGAGAAGAGCTCGTCTAAACTACGCGTATCTTCAGTCAAAGATGAAATTCAGTTTATGAAGAAGCTCTACCCTGATGCAGTTATTCACAGAGTAGTGGACGATAGTATGATGCCACTGATTCCAAAAGGGACGGTGGTTATGGGGAAAAGAGCGATTTCACATCAAGCAACTGTGATTCACAATCACTTGTCTATTTGTTTAACGGAGAGTGGGGAGATGCTGTTTCGTCATGTCAGAGCTACAGCTGAGCCAGATAGGTTTGATCTACTGATTCTTAATAGTACAACCCGTAGCAAGCAAATATGTTTGTACTCACGTAGATTGAGCTTACTAGCGCCGGTGTTTTGGTTTCGTTATCAAACTGAAATGGATATCACTTGATTTTGTCTTCAACAAATTCAACAACTTTTCTAACACGTGGGTCGTATTTCTTTAAGCGAAGTTTTTTATTGTCTTGGTTTGGGTTTTTCTGTTCCCGGTTAAACTTATTCACTTCTGTTGTTTTAAAATAACCTGTGTCAGCAGTTGATTTCATTCTGACTTTGATACGTTTTCCTTTAGATGCTTTGGCCACGTGATTACCCCAGTGCGTTGATTCGTAATGCGAAATGATCGATGCCAAGTTTATCAATCATGCGGATACCTTTCGCTGAAACTGTTAATTGTATTGTGCGTTTTAGGGAAGGTATATAATAACGTTTTTTTTGTAGATTGGGAAGAAAACGACGCTTGGTTGCATTGCGAGCATGCGAGCGGGTCTGCCCTGCTTGTGGTTTTATTCCTGTGATGACACAGACTCTAGACATAACTGTTGCTCTTAAATTGGAAACTACCCGGATTCTATCTCATTTTTTATTATTATGCAAATACTAATTTGCAGGAAGCATTTAGTTCATGACACTGTGTGTATTCTCTGCTATATTTAAAATTATTTAATGAATAGATATGAGTCAAAAAATTCTATTAAGTGGAATACAACCTAGCGGTGATATAAGCTTGGGGCAGTATCTGGGAGTTCTTAAGGATTGGGTCAACTACCAATCTCAGTATGATTGCTTCTTTATGTGTGCTGATTTACATGCTTTAACAACTCAGCCACTGCCGTCTGATCTCTATCAGAGGCGTTATGACACTATAGCTTTTTATTTAGCTATTGGCTTAAATCCTCAGCAGTCTCATCTATACTTTCAAAGTCATGTTCAAAGTCATGCCCAGCTGTGTTGGTTGTTATCAAGTCAGACGTTTATGGGGCAGCTTGCACGGATGACCCAATTTAAAGACAAGTCTCAAAAGCAGGAGCAAGGCATTGCTGTGGGTTTGTTTACTTACCCTATCATGATGGCGGCAGATATCTTGCTGTATCAGGCTGATTATGTGCCTGTGGGCGATGATCAAAAGCAACATTTGGAGTTGGCACGTGACCTGGTTGATCGCATCAATTTTCAATACAACTTGCAGCTGACAAAGCCAAGTCCTTTGATGCCAAAAATAGCTGGCAGAATTAAGGCTTTGCAAGACCCAAGCAAAAAAATGTCAAAATCTGATGAGAACAACAACAACGGAATCTTTTTCAGCGACAGTGAAGCTGTTATACGCAAAAAAATCATGCGTGCAGTGACTGACAGTGATGCCCATTTCAGTTACCACCGTCAAGAAAAGGTGGGTCTGTCTAACCTTATTGATATATATGTTTGTTTGAGTGGGATGAGTGTTGAACAAGTAGTCAAGCAGTACAGTGGTGGGGGTTACGGGGACTTTAAGAAAGCGCTTGCCCAACTTGTTGTGGCTGAAGTGATGCCTATTCAAGAAAAGTGGCAAATGTGGCGTCATAAGACCAAAGAAATAGATGACATGTTAGCAGATAGCCATCAACGCGTAGTGCGTTTAGCTGAGTCTAATTTGCATGTGATTCAAAAACAGCTTGGATTGAGTCATGAGTCCCCTTGCTAATCTCATCTTTTATGATATTGAATCGTCTGGGCTTGATGTATGTTTTGATCAAATACTCCAGTTTTACGCCTGCCGCTTGGATGCAGAGGGAGATATCGCTGAAGAATGCCATATCGAGGTGAAAGGTTTGATCGATTGTGTGCCGGATGTAGCAGCTACCAAAGTTCATAAACTTGTCCCATCATTTGACCACGGTCTATCTGAATTTGATGCGCTGGTTCGTATCCATCAATTTCTCAATACCCCCCGCTGTAAAAATGGTGGGTACAATACCTTGGGTTTTGATGATGAGTTTTTGCGGTTTTCTTTTTACCGCAACTTTCTCAATCCATATCAGCATCAGTGGGCTCAGCAGTGTTCGAGGTTTGATATTTTTCCTATAGTGGCTTTGTTTGCTGTGATGGCTCCGGATGTTATGAACTGGCCGATCACTGACGGCCGATTAAGTCTTAAGCTGGAAGATCTCAACCAAGCGAACGGCTGGTTGACAGGCCAAGCCCATGATGCTTCTTTTGATGTCCATGTTACTAAAAAGTGTGCTCAAGTGCTTGCCGATGATCAAGAGCGTTTCAATTATGCTATGGGTTATTTTATTAAAGACATAGATAAGCAGCGGGTCGAGAATCATTGTGATCGTTATTGTCATATGCCGTATGCGTTGTTGTTTGATCCCCGTTTTTCCTACCGCAATCAATTTATGAAGCCAGCTTTGTTTTTAGGTTATCACGCAGTTTACAGCAATCAGTCTATGTGGCTGTTGCTCGATGAGCCTTTATGGGACTTGCAGGATGATAAGCCTATAGAGAACAGGGTCTATCGCAAAAAGTTGGCAGAGGCACCTTTTGTTCTGCCACCTAAAGAGCAGTATACTGATAAGATCGGAGATAGATTTGTTATAGCGCAGGAGAACTTAGCTTGGCTTGCTATTAATGCTAGTGTGTTAAAAAAACTATCATCGTGTCTTTTCAAAAATTATGATGAGCAGGAAAATGTTGATGTGGATGCGCAGCTGTATCAATTGGGCTTAATATCGCAAAAACAAATCGATGATCAGTTTGCTTTTACACAAGCTTCAAGCGATCAGCGAAGGCACACGCTTGCGCATGCTTCTGGTTCTTTTAAGTCAAGATCGCTGCGTTTTTGTATGCGTCATGACAGTGCTGTATGGGTTGAGAATATGACGGATGATTGCTGTCAATATAGAGACTATCTTCTAGGGGAGAGTGACCATATAGTCATGAATCACCGACAAAAGGCAAAACGCCAGTTGCCAGCGATGATTGCTGCGGTAAAAGAGGAATTGGCGCATGGGCCTGATTGTGACAGAGAAATTATGAAAGCGCTAAAAGAGCAACTTTACAGGCAAAAGAAAGATTTAGAAAAAACAACCGTATGTTAAACTAAGAAATATAATAATTGTAAAAAACATAAATCAAGCCATTTATTGTCCAAAAAACTCATGGAGCATCTTCATCTCCAAGAGTTCTAGGAGGGTTGGGGCCCCTCTCATCAATTATTCACCGAATTGACTAGGATATTAGCGAACACAATGGAGTTATTATGT
>CAZMRQ010000066.1:0-4788 GCA_964568795.1 uncultured Gammaproteobacteria bacterium
ACCTTGTTTAAAACAATCGGATCGATGTAACCGGCATACTTGGTAAAACATTTAACTTTTTCTATCAGCTGCTCTTGCGTTGGACTGGTGTAATTTTCCCAACCTAAATGAGTCGCCTGATACTGCTGAGTTCGGCAAGTATAGTAATAAGGTCTGATTAACGACGCGTGTCCAGGCAGCATTTTGAAAGCATTAAATACAAACAAATCCTGGCGATAAATGGCCAATGTCGTATCCACAGGTGCCACAATCACGTCACCGATCTGAGGGCCTGTTTTATAGGTAAGCTCTCTTTGATAGGTGCTTTGGAACAACTCACTATCTTTGATCAAGTCAAGATCTAGTGCTAATCCCAGCTTGCCAACACAACTGTTTTGATCCATTTGCGCCTTTAGATAGCCCAGCCAACAAGACTCACCAGAAGGCTCTGGAACCACCATATCACCATCGGTTAACACCAAATAATCTGTGGACAAATCTTTACGCCCCTGGATAATTTCAATGGCTTTATTAAAGCCCAAAACCCATTCATTCTTCGCATTAAAAATCACCTGAATCTGCGAATCATTGTCATACTGCTGCAATAATTGTCGCTGCGCATCTAGCTGAGAGTTATTATCGACAACAAACAACTCGTAAGGATGGCTGGTTCGTTCGACAATCGAGTGTATGGTTTTTTGCAAGAACTCAGGCTCGTCTTTTGTTAGAACAACAATGGCAATAGGTGCATTCATAAGTAATGCCATTTTAGCAAACTATTTGAATTTTAACGATCTGACAATATAAACCACGTAATGCATCAGCATTCTGGTGATGCTAAGCTTGGCCAACTTAACAAAATACAGGCGAGCTTTAAAATCTGGCACAATCTCTTTTAGTAATGACAGCCTAGGATTAAGCGGTGTGGTACATTTGGCTTGCGTATCTACAAACAATGCAACACCAGACTGTCTTAGCAAGTAAGAGTGAATTAGATCTTCGCAATATGCTTTGCCTTTATTAGGATAGTAGTCGGACAAAATAAGGTTTTCTTTACGATGCAGCACGCAACCGCCTGGCTGCCAATCCACTTGAAGCAAGTCTTCTGTTGTTTCAGCTGGATTAACGCCAAAGTTAGTGCCAGCTTGCGTGATACTACCTGGCTGATAACCCAATTTGCCATTAATCAACCGATAATAAACTGACAACACACCACTTTTTTTCTGTTGATACATTGGCAACCCATCCACATTAAACAAGCAAGGTGACACACTGGACTTTTCCGGCAATTGCTCTAAAGTGCTTAGCAATCTCCCTAAGCAATCTTTATCTAGCAAAATGTCATCATCCAATTGTAAAACGTAATCACCCTTCGCTGCTTTGAAACCGACAGCACGCTGATACACTTGACCATATCGATCTGAATAAATAACCTTTAATTTATTGTAATTGGAAGCATTCTTAACCGTATGGGAATCATTTGGCAAGCAAACAATCATCTCATCAGGCTGGACACTACCCGCATCAATACTATCTAGTGTATTGGTCAGATCTCCGCCCAATGATGGAATTACAACACTAACCATTGCGCCCTTCATCAATACAATTTAATAATTCTGAATATTGAATTTTGCTAAAAAATCCGTTTGCATAATCAATTGTTAAGCGCCTATCATTGACAATTGAAGGGTCTTTAATACCATCTAAAGACACACTCAAGTCCTCAACAGAGGAGACTGAAACCTTCCAATTGTTATCCAACTCAAATAGAGGATCTATTGTCATTTCATTATCAGTCTCTAGATACACTGGCCTTAGGCCAGAACAAGCAGCGTTAATGATCGCTGTAGTACCTCTATAGAGGGCAATCTGGCAAGAAGCAATATCATCTTCCATGGATGCAGTTGACAATATCATATTCTCAGGAAATGTTCTTAACCGTTTATTTCGCCTAAGCAAACTCTTAAACTGAATGACCGGATGCAAACGACACACAAATTCCACATTTTGGTATCTGTGCGCACAATCTAGTGCATAGTTAAGCATATCATGGCATTCACTCTCTATGCCTTCAGGTATAACCAAACACCTCTCAACAGAATTAACCTGTGGAAGATCTTCAACCAAGCTGCTCGCTTCAGACAACTTGTTCGATCCAAATTCGATAATCTCCATATTGTGCAGCTGTTTGCTATTTTTTAGCCTTTTGGTGGAATTAGGGCCGGGAGTGAACATACAGTCTGGCCTATATCTGTCTGGGAATTCTAAGAAAAAAGCGTGCTGCAATCTAAAAAGCGCTGCATGCTGATAGCCTATACATTTAATACCAGGAGATACGGCACGCACCATGTCACAAACCACTCTTTCCCAGGCATGCCCTTCACAGGTTAGAACTAAACATTTTGGGTTAAGCTTGGAAACCAATCTTGAGGCCTGAATGCCGATACGGATATTGGTTGCAGAGGATTGGGACAAGGCAAACTCAGATGCCGACACAAGTACCCTTTTGGAAACGCCTGATGCGGCTCTGGACTTCTTCCTAAGCTTTGTCGATACCTTGTTCAGTTTGACAAAAATAGAGAGTTCATCCGTAACACTCAATACATTAGACAATGTAATATACGGGTTATTTCTATCTTCTGATATTTTCTTTCTATTTGCCGAACTGGTGTGACCATGATCTATTAAAGCTATCAAACTCGAATGATGTCGACGTGCAGCCTCTCCAAAATAAAAATCTGACTGATTGGATAGTTTGCTGTAATCCAACAAATGCGAAATAAACAAAAAGTCAACACTCTTTCGCTCCTCGGCAACACCCAGTCCTTTATACGAAAATAGGGAGATTAATACCTTTCTAAACCAAAGCACCGACCTAAACGCCCTAATACCTGCGTTTTTCAATTTTGTTTGAGTGTTTATTTGGTTAGATAAAAGGTGTTGATAACTACTCAAGAAGTGCGGATGCTCTCTAATAATATGGAGCCAGGATATAGGCATGCATTCCTGCATCAGACTGGGATCTAATAACAGCTCATCACAGTGTTTGCATATAACCGCATATTCCTCTTCTGTCATTATTATTTATACTTATCTGAAAGCACTTCCTCATCAATATCTTTATCACCAATAAGATCGTATAGATCAGTATTCGACAGCTTAACTGCTTCTTCAGCGGGCAGATTGTGCCTATTGGTGTATACCAATGCATCTGCATGTGGCAACAATTGATCACACTGGTCGCAATATGGGAAAATTTGGAACCTGTTAGACTTGTGCGCTTCTCGCAATAACCTGTATTTTGAGTTATTTAAGATCTTAAGAACCGGCTGTTCAAAAGCATTGCCAAGTACAATTTTATTATTGTAGTCATAGCAACACGGAACCACTTCGCCATTCCATTGAATTTGCAATGGTCCGCTGTCCGGTCTGCCACAGGTTGTTTTTGCTGAAGAGTCTTCTGATCTTTCTCTGTAATCTTTACCATCACCAAAATTATGAGGTTTCCATATCTCAAGCGCCTCAACCTTTGGCTCCCAGTAATTGCGGAAGTCTTCAGTATCTTTCTCATTCTCTGGCAAGACCAGATATGACAGTTGTACTTTTGTACTGGCTCCCAATGAATCTCGTAATTCCAAGAAAGACAACAAGCCTTCTTTGGTTTTCTCGTACTCCAATCCTTGCATAACGGCATTATATGTATCGCTACCCATTCCGTAGAAACTAACACGCATCTCGTCAAGACCAGCTTCCAAAATTCCCCTCGCTCTCTTGTCAGTTAGTACAGACCCGTTGGTAATAAAATAAGTCTCCAGCCCTTTACTTTTGGCGTAAGCAATCTTCTTTTCCAACTTTCTGTCTAGCATTGGTTCGCCAAATCCAGTTAACACAACTTTCTTTGCACCTAGACCAACCACTTCATCAATGCTCTTTTCGTACTTTTCTTGATTCATGATGCCATGCTCTCTGCCGTGCTCATGCTCTTCACGTGGGCACATAATACAATTGGCATTACATTTATCTGTTACTTCATATCGGACCTCTGTATGTTTTAGCTCGGTAATTTCTTCGTCATTACTCAGGGCATCTATCTCAAAATCTAAATCGATCAAACCAAGTGACACGCTGCCGTCAACAAGTAAGTTAGAGGTGTCGTACTGTGAGCCCGTGATCAAATCTCTAACAGGGGTGGTATTATTTTTTTTCATCAATTTTTAACTACGTGTTTAATATTGTTTGTATGACATGACCCACTTTCATGCTGTTAACCTGAAAGTAGTTATCAAAACTTTTCATCATTTTCCGCCTATAATTACCGCCATTAATTAACTTATCTAATTTCTGCCTCTGTCCTTTTGTCTCATCGATTAGAAGAGCACCTCCTTCACTACATAGTTCAGGGTAGCGATAACTACACATATCATACAGTCTAGCGCCTCCAACATCTGAGAAAAGGAGGTAAGCGGATGGAATTCCGTAAAACCCCATTTCAATTGCCATAGAAGAGAACTGAGTAATAACGGCATCTGGACAAAATGCCGCACACTCATCCAGGCTACATTGAGAAACATCGATCATCTCAATGCTACTATCTTTTACAAGATTACTGTATTTATTGCCCTTATAACCCAGATCTCGCGGATGCGCTTTAAATAACAATTTAACATTAAGAGATGCCAGATCATCAACAACTCGACTTAATGTCTTTATACAATCATCGTACTCAGGCTGACCAATCCACAAAACTGACTTTCTGTCCTTGAGAGCTGCTTGGCAGTCGTGATCTCCCTTATTAATGACGCTATATCG
>CAZMRQ010000067.1:0-4695 GCA_964568795.1 uncultured Gammaproteobacteria bacterium
TTGTACGACGCTCAGAGAGTTATTAAGAGTTTCATATGTAACTAGAGTAGCCTGTTAGGCTTAAGTATATATAAAGGAGATATTTTATTGTGGATGCCGAAAATAGTTTGAAAGATATATTTGGCGTGGTAAACCAAGCCCCATTATCTGTTACATCGCTTATCATTAATATTGTTATTGGCCTTGCAATGGCGCATGCCATCAGATGGCATTACAACAATTTTGGATCTACTTTGTCAAATAGAGAAGAGCTTGGCAATGTTTTTCCATTTATTTTGTTGACCACGATATTAATCATTTCAGTAGTAAAGTCATCTATTGCTCTTTCACTGGGTCTGGTTGGGGCGCTATCTATTGTTAGATTTAGGACACCTATTAAAGAGCCGGAAGAGTTAGCGTATCTGTTTATATCGATTGCAATCGGGCTTGGATTAGGGGCAGGTCAGACACTTTCAACAACTGCTGCAGGATTGACTATTCTTGGGTTGATGGCATTGTTAAGACGGAACTGGATTGTGGAAAGAAAATCGGGGAAGAACCTCTATCTTTCGGTTGATTGGAATGGTGAAATGTCAGAAAGTGAAGCAGTGATAAGTCACCTTAATAAGATATTGGCAAAGCACATGGTGGCTTTTGATTTAAGACGATTTGACACGAGAGAGAGCTCCTTTGAGGCGACTTACTTAGTTGATGTGGCAAACGAAAATTCACTATATGCTTTATCAGATGAGTTAAAGAGTAAGTACTCTGGAATTGGTGTGACGTTTATTGATCAGAGTCAATTACCAGCACTATAGTATGCAATTTCAATCTCTTGTTGACACAAAAGACAGAAGGCCCATCTCTAGAATAATCTTTCGGTGGGCCATATATTTGCTTATAGCAGTTGTTTTTTTTAATGTGTTAAGAGCTGGAAAGTATGGGTTATACCAATATCTGGATGAAAAAGGCTTTAGTCGCTCAATATTTAATGAGTCGCCATTATTGTATGCAAAATCAATCGTTAGCTACTTGTTATCCGAGGATGTGTTTGACTCTAGTGGTATTCCAGACGTTGTGATTGACGTAAAGTTTAAGGACTGGAAACAGCTTGAGAAGAGCAGAAATAATGCACTAAGTAAAGGGATAATTTATAAAAAAGAAAAAAAGTTCGTTAATGCAACTATAAGGAATAATGATAACGTAATTAAAGCAAAAGTTCGTCTCAAGGGTGATTTTACAGATCATCTTCAAGGTAAAAAGTGGTCGCTACGAGTAAAGACAAAAAAAGATGCTCATTTGTTCGGCATGAGATCATTTTCATTGCAAAATCCAAAGACAAGAGGATATATAGGAGAGCCACTATTTCTAGATATGTTAAGAGATAACGGCATACTTGCTCCACGTTATTTGTTTGTCAGAGAGGTTATTAATGGCGAAGATGTTGGTGTTATGGCACTGGAAGAGCACTTTTCAAAGGAAATTTTTGAGGCGAATGGTAGAAAAGAGAGTGTTGTTTTGAAGCTTGACGAGACATTGTTTTGGGAAAGTCACGCCAATAATAACTCTGAAGCATATGATGACTATACGGCTGCTCAGATCACTGCGTTTAATAGTAAAAAAATATCGAAGTCTCCATTATTGAGCTCCAACTATAAGGTTGCGGTTGGTTTATTGAGGTCCTTTATATCTGGAGAGCTACAAGCAAGTGACGTTTTTGATGTGCAGTTGTTGGGAAGATATCTTGCCATAATTGATATCTGGGGAGCGTGGCATGCGGTAGCTTGGCATAACATACGTTTTGCATATAACCCATATACGGCTAGGCTAGAGCCAGTTGGTTATGACGCCAATACGACTGATCCAAAAGATGTAGAAGATATACCAACTGAAAATCAGAATCTAGCGAAAAGGCTGCTGGATGATGGTTATGTACGGCTGGCTTATTTGAACTCGATTAAAAAATTAAATGATAATCTCCATGATCCATCTTTTATTGATGGGTTTAATGAGAGGGGAGATTATTACTTGTCCGGATTAAGGGGTGAGCACTTATTTATTCCTGATAGTAGTTCAATTCTTAGATTGATAACAAAGCGATCATCCTATTTGTATGACAAATGGATTAACAGAGGTAAAATTATTGTTTCAATCGAGGAGTGTGATGATGAGAAAATGAGTGGATGGGCAGTCAATAGCAGAAATCTTCTGGATCAAGTGTCGTTTGGTGTGCAAAAAAATGATGCTGTTTTAGAGGTTGCAGCTAATATGCCGCACCAACAATTCCATGAGTATAATTTGAATGCAATGGGACTAAGTGATGATTTGCATGGGTTTTCAATCTATAAGCAAAACTTAAATGGAATTAATGTCCGGTGCCCACAGATTATTGTTAATGAGGAAGTGGACAGGGTATTAATATCTGAGCAAAGTCATGATATAAGTGTGGATTCAGGCATTGATGACGAGGGTCTGAACTATATTGCTCCAGCCCATGCTTTTCTTATTCGTACTAATACTGGAACATATATTGAGATTGAAAACATAGTGCCTAATGATTTTATTTTGTCTAAATTAGTTGTTCACGACGGAAATATCAATGAAGTCATTGAGCTATCTGATCCAGTTAATATCCCAGCAAAAAACAAACTTGTTCCTTATCGCACTATTAGCATAGATATATCACAGTATGCTTTGCCGGGAAATTTATCTTCTTTATATACAATATTTCTTGAGTCTGTCAATGACTCAATGATTATATATGAGGTTGAGGTTGTTCCATATTTCCAAAAGTTGCATCGTCTGCCAATGAAAAGCATGTTACTTAATAATCGCATTGACATGCATCCTTATATCTCTGTTGATAAAAAACTTCGTAAGCTTACTATTGAGCCTGGAAATCATTATATTTCTGATGAAATTGTTGTGCCGGCTGGCTACGACTTATATATTTCTCCAGGAACAACATTAAGGTTTTCTATGGACTCATATATATTATCCTTTGGGAGTATTATTGCCTTAGGCGAAAAAAATAACCCAATTGTCATGAAAAGTTCTCAGTCTGAAGAGGGTTGGGGTGGGGTTGTTGCAATTGGAAACGGAGAGCAAAGTACGCACTTAAGGAATGTTTTATTTAATAATGTGTCTACTCCTAATATTAAAGATTGGACGTTAACGGGTGGAATTACAATTTATAATAATAAAATAGTTACTGTCGACTCATGTGTGTTTGAGAATAACTTTACGGAGGATTTTGTTAATATAGTTGGCTCTGATTTTATGTATAGCAACTCTACAATTAAAAAAGCTATTTCTGATGGTCTTGATGCTGATTTTTCAGACGGAACAATATCTGGTTCATCCTTTTTGGATATAGGGTCTGTGGGGGGTGGAGATGCTGTTGATGTGAGTGGATCTAATGTTTCTGTGTCTGATTCATCTTTTCAAGAAATTAATGATAAAGCTATTTCGGTCGGTGAGAATAGTAAGTTAACTGGAACTAATCTAACAATAGAAAATTCTGGAGTCGGTGTTGCGAGTAAAGACGGGTCGGAGGTACGTATCAATAAATCTAGAATATCAGGATCGTTTATTGCTGGTGTGATGTCATATAATAAAAAGAGGGAATACGGCTCCTCTTCTATGGTGCTTAATGGTACTATTTTGATTGATAATGTGTTCGATTCTATCGCGCAATTAGGAAATCAAATCGTCATTGATGGGGAATATGATGAAGCAAGGGATGTGGATGTTAAAGCTCTTTACAGCTCTCTCATGAAGTCTGGGATCAAGTAGTTGCTATGCAAGGTATTAATCTGAGGCGTGAAGTAAAATTTGTTGCTAGAGATGTGCAATATTTTCATATTTTACGGTGGATTCGCCTGCATCCAGAGGTTTTCACTAAACATCATCCTGACAGATGGGTTAATAATATTTATTATGATACACATGATTATCATTCATATGCAAGTAACTTAAGTGGTGAAAGTTTCAGATCTAAGATAAGGTTTCGTTGGTATGGTAGTCTTGCTACTGTGCGAGGCGGTAATCTAGAAATTAAGATGAAAAGGAATTCATTTGGATGGAAGGTCAATCATCTAATATCTTCCCCTTGTATTCTGGATGGAGAGAAGTGGAGTGATGTTACATTGAGGATTGGTGACAGCCTTCATGGTAAATATAAACATTTTTTCTTGTCGCACCCAAATCCAATTATAATTAACCGATATCATCGTGAGTATTATGTATCTAAAGATAATAATATTAGAGTAACAATAGATAGAAAACAGTCAGTATTCGATCAGCGTTATAAGCCGATAGTAAATATTTCAAGAAAGTCGTTTGTGCCAGAAGTTATTGTAGTAGAGGTAAAATTCAATAGAGAACATCACGATATTGCTACTAAGGTTATTTCTGGAATCCCTATGCGTTCGAGCAGGAATTCCAAGTATATGAATGCTGTTAATGCGGTCTCTGGTAATAGTAATATATTTCCATAGTCATTCTAGCCTCCCGAGTTCGACAGTTTGCGTCTAATTTTTCATCTTGTACTCTAGTAGCATTTCGAATTATTTGATACTGTGTGGCCAAACCAAATATCTTCTGTAGTGACATGCTTTTGTTGCCATGGCTTGTGAAAAGCTCTCAGTAATGCTAATTTTGGTTCCTTCCTGAATCGTGTGGGTGAACCCTGAAATCCGATGATAAGCTTACCAC
>CAZMRQ010000068.1:0-4614 GCA_964568795.1 uncultured Gammaproteobacteria bacterium
ATACGGAATCCGTATAGTGCAATATTTAGCGATTCCATCTAATACACTGTTAAGTCAAAAATTAAATAATATTCTTTATTTTAACTCATGAGAAAAAGAAGCTGATAAAAACATGGAAATATGTTATTACCTAACGGAAAAAACTTGCTGGTTAACATGCGTTAAACACAGACAAGTTGATTCCGTTAGGAATGGCCATGATTTTACAGCTGATAATATTCGTTTCAGCGCTCGCCGAAGGGCTATTCAAATAGCAAAGAGAATACTAAGACTTAACAAGTCGCTCAAGCTGACATTGGCTGCGCCAACGCAGCTTAGCTCTATACGTTAGGTGGTAATACCCTCACCACCTTGCTGTAATCTATCAAGAGGGTCAACATAAAAGGAGTAAAGTTATGGGTAATAATCCAAACTGGCCAAGTAAAACTGGCAATCCATCAGGTCCTGGTAGAGGTAACAACCCACCAAAGAAATGATGATAAAACTTGGGGGTCAAAATAGTTGTCAGCCCATTTTCATGCTATATGGAAATCGCCTGAAATAATTATTGAGGTCTCAAGAAGAAATGCGGGGTATTGTTGAACCAATCATGTATTTCTTCGCTTTTTTAATAAAAATGTGGAGATAAATCATGAACAACACAGATATAAAGAATCCAAACAATGACGCATATTGGCAAGCTAAAGGCTATGAAAAAAGGCCAAAAAACTGGAAAGAGCTAATACCAAAAGTAAGCAAGCGCATGATTAATAGAGAGAAGCACGACCCTTATTTTGGTTGTGGACCAGATGGAAGGGGTGAATCTCTTGATGCTATGTTTGATCCTCTGTGTAAAGATGATTATTAACATCACCTAACAAGTGCATCAAAGGGACGCGGCGAAAGCCGCGCCCCTTATGCTGAACGTTAAGTCAAAAATTAAATAATATTCTTTATTTTAACTCATGAGAAAAAGAAGCTGATAAAAACATGGAAATATGTTATTACCTAACGGAAAAAACTTGCTGGTTAACATGCGTTAAACACAGACAAGTTGATTCCGTTAGGAATGGCCATGATTTTACAGCTGATAATATTCGTTTCAGCGCTCGCCGAAGGGCTATTCAAATAGCAAAGAGAATACTAAGACTTAACAAGTCGCTCAAGCTGACATTGGCTGCGCCAACGCAGCTTAGCTCTATACGTTATGTGTCAAAAATCATCTAGAGCCGTAATGGAAAGAAGATAGTGAGAGACGAAAAACCAATTCCTGTTTTATCAATTACGAACCCAAATAAAGCTTGGGTCTGTGAACAAATAGATGCCCTTATACAGGAATGGTCGGAATGGAATGTATTTTGTCAAAAAATAGAAGACAGCCCAGATTTCAATCCAGAGACCTGCGCAGAAGCGATAAAAGATGGTTACGAAAACATTAGAAAGCATGAAGTGCTAAGAGAAAAAACTCTAGTTTTCTTGCGCAACCACTTTTATGGGGCGGAATTTGTATTAGTAAATTGGAAGCCGCACCCTCATGAAGACAACTGCTCTCGATTAAAGCATAAGGTGCCATATTGGGTTCATCGGCTAGAAATAATAAAAGCATCTATGGATTATGTTCTTGTTCCTGAAGGTTATTGGAAGGAACAAGGTAAAGAGTTCTTGAGTGCTCTTTCAAAGAGCACAGCAGAAGGGGCGGTTGATGTTGCAGCATCATTTTTGAAAAACCCGCTAGGTAAATGATTTGTGCAAACAAATTTCAAGACCAAAAACTTCTTAACCAAGATCAAGGAAATATATCGAAGTGAATAATCAAATAATACCAAACTTCGGATCAGATGACATCAAGGTCCCTGTAATCTATTTTGCATGGTTACTGATTGTAGCGTTTATATGCTCACTGTTCACCTATGCAGAGGCAGCAACTATCACTCGAGGCCCGAAAGATAACGATGATAAGGAGATTCGAGGTGTTTTGATTGAAGGTGAAATTGAAAAAGGGGACTTCGATAAACTATATAATTTACTTAAGGACGAAGGACCAAGTTGGTCTGCAATTTACATTGCTTCCCCAGGAGGTGATGTTGCTGAGGCAATTAAGATAGGTATTTTAGTTAGAAAGCTTCTTTTGTCAGTGCATGTGCCCAAGTATTGGATGGGCGGCCCGAAGATTGACGACTCTAATAGGCAGTGTTCGAGTGCATGCTTTTTTGTTTACGTAGCCGGTATTTTTAGGACTGGTGATAAAATTGGTATACACAGGCCCTCTTTGACAGTGGATCAACTAAAAGATATTTCTCTGTCAGAAGCTTCAAATAAAAATGCAAAAATACGGTCTGTAATTAGCGCATATATGGACAGAATGGGTGTGCCACAAAAGTATACGGATAGAATGTTTAAGATCGATCACGATGATGTGGAATTTTTAAACTATAAAGATAGAGATGACTTTTTTGACTTTGATGCATCGGTAAATGAATGGCTAGAAGCGAGGTGTAAAAAGCTTACACCGTTAGAAGAAGATCTGAGGATGACTTTAGGAGAAAAGGGTGAAAAGAGAAGTGCGTCTGAGGATGCATATCATGACCAATTGAATAAGAAGTGGATTGACCATATCAGATGTAAGAAAAAGAACGCTATTTTAGCGAGCCAGGACGCATGGGTTGAGGAGTTTGTAGGCGATGACAAGGAAGATTATGAAAAGGCGGCTAAATTATTTCACTTAGGTGATGGCACTATTATTGATGGCCCTAAAGCATTAACTTTTTATAAGAAGGCTGCACGTAAAGGTTCGGGGCACGCGATGTTTTGGATGGGTAATGCGCACAAAGAAAATAAGGAGAGCCATGTTTTAGAGTTTGGTGCTAAACGTGATAATGCATCAGCCATAAAGTGGTACAAAAAAGGTATGAAGGCCGGCAATTCAAGCTCAATTGCGGCTTTGGCAGTAATGTATGCTGAAGGCGCAGGAATAAAGAAAGATGTAGAAAAGGCAATAGAGTTGTATAAAGAGGCCATAGAGGTCGAAGATGAACGATCGAAAAAATGCCATGAAGATGGTAAGGCGAAAAATAAATTTGATTGTGTAAGCTTCTCGATGTTTTATAAGGATGATTTGAAAGCATTAATGGCTAAGGCACAATAATGATGAAGTGAGCACATAACAAGGCGCTCGTTCGGACGCATCTACGCTGCGCTCCGTATGCGCCGCACAGCTGGGTAGTTAGGTTGCAATAAACATGGTCAAGTACAGATATGCCTCAAACCAAGATGATGCTCTAATTGATGCAAATGTGCTTCGTGGGAAAACTGTAAGCGATAATTATTATTGTCTTGGGTGTGGTAATAAAATGACCGCACGTGTAAATGGGCAGCATCAAAGACCTCATTTTTCACATAGAGAAAAGGTTGAGTGCAATGGTGAGACTTACCTTCATAAATTAGGGAAAACAGTATTTGTTGATACTTACACCAATTGCATTAGTACAGATAGTGAATTTCTGATAGAGCTGTCACATGAGAAAATATGTAACAAGTATCAGGGTATATGGCAAACTGAATGTAGTGTAGGCCATTTGAGTAAGAGATATGATCTTACAAATTACTATCAAGAGCTGCGTGTTGAGAAAAAAGATGGGAAATTTATTCCTGATGTAATGTTGGTGAGCAATAGCAGGTCCAAAGATTCTATTTATATTGAAATAGCCGTAACTCACTTTCTATCTGAAGAAAAAGAAAGATCCGGCAATAAAATTATACAAATTCCAGTTAACTTAGAGTCAGATGTTGAGGTAATCAGGTCAGCGCTATTAACTGGAGAAAGCGCGATGTTTATAGGGTTCTCGCAGAAGTCATTTTCAGCAAATGATTCAGATTGTCAATGCGCTAGAGAAAAGCATTATGTTTTCTATGTATATAAAAATGGAAAGTCTGTCATAGAGCTTGTTGAACTAGAGACAGCACTTTCTAAAATAGCGTCCAAGAATGATTCGTTTGTATATCATAATATAATAGAGGTGCCTGACAGTCATTACAATGATCGTTCACTCAGGGAGAAAGGAGCGGTCATCAGCTCCATCTTTCAAGAGCAAGTCAACTTGGCAAACAAAAGAAATATCAGAATTAAAAATTGTTATCTATGCAAGTATCATGGCACCAGTTACAAGTTGGGAGCTGGCATTTACTGCAAAACATATAGAAAAGATTGCAACTCCAATGAGGCGGCAACTTGTGATCGTTATAGAACTAAAACCTAACAAACGCATCAAAGGGACGCGGCAAAGCCGCGCCCCTTATGCTGAACGTTATGTGCTAAAGGAAAAATAGCCAACAATGGCACTTAATCAGAACCCCGGACAAATTGCGCGCGATAAAATAGATGACTTACTCAAGGCATCAGGCTGGAGCGTGCAAGACAAAAACAGGATTGAAAAGGCCAAGGCGGCGAAGAAAACCAAAAAGAGAGGTTCGGCATGACCAGTCATAAAAACCAGAAGTCAGGCAAAACCGAGAACTCCATTGTCCGCTCTTCCGCTGCCGAGTATCTGACCTTTATCGCCGCTAGCGGCGAGGGCGGTGTAGAGGCGGTTTATGCCGCTGACGGCAAGAACTCCAGGATCAAAGAGGCCAAGGTGT
>CAZMRQ010000069.1:0-4062 GCA_964568795.1 uncultured Gammaproteobacteria bacterium
AATGGAATACGAACATGCCTCTTAATTTTTTGTCTACTTTTACTTGACCATGACAAATGTGCCTTCAGGAAAAGACATGCGCTCAAGATAGGAGGGGGTGTATGAGCCATTGCATACGGATGCCACCAATGAATCTATTTTCTCATCAAAGTATCTTCTAAATGTGTGGATTCTGTGATGAGAGGGGAGGCTCTGGCTATCCTTAAAGAGCTTCTTGGCTGCAGTCAGGATCCTTGCCTTGATTGTCCTGGGTTGCCATGTGGGTTTGAGTCGTTGGGTCATATTTTCTAACAGAGTGCACAATAATTGTATAAATGAAGACAGTTCAAAGTGAAAGATATGGGCCCATTGATACATTGCGCTCTCAATAAATTCTCAAATATATCATTTTTTGGTGCATTCTTTGATGGAATGATCCATCTGTCATTATTTACTGCCCTATGATCTCTAGATTGATGTTGATCTGAGAGCGCTTCTGTCGCTTCCCCTCTGCAAAAGTAAGACCAAAGCCAGTATATTTTTTCTCAGTCATGTCATTATCCGTTACGTTATCTCAGATTTGTGCCTTCAGTTGCTGATGAGACCTTCTCAGAGATAGCAATCCACCAGGATTTTCAGATCTGTACCTGAGTGCCATCTTCTTGAGATGCTCAATATGAATGCAGAGTCCATGCTTTTTATCTATCTTTTATACTCGAGGTAGCCTCTTTAACTCTCGATCACTCATTTTCATCAAGCCTATCATTTAACTCGCTTCATTTGTATATTGAGATCTGCATACAAGCCTATTTATCAAAAGAGGGTATTTCTATCTTGCTAAAGAGGTCATTACGACATTGCTACGACAAGGCATCCTGCACAACTTTGCATTTAGCATAAGCTGTGCTATGATGTGGTGAATTTGTTAACAGGAGTTTCATGTGAAAAAACTTATCTCTACACTGTGTTTGTCAGCCCTTCTCTCAGGATCTGTAGTTGCATTGGGTAATTCAAAAGTAGCGGTCATTGATTTAGAGGCAGTACTAAAGAAGTCAACGGTATTCAGTAATGCCCGTACTAAAATAGAGAAAGAGCATGCTGCTGGACAGAAAGAAATTGAAGTATTAGCTGCAGATCTTAAAACATTGCAGGAGAAAATCAAATCAAGCAAAGCTGTTGTTTCAGAAGCTGAGCTTGATAAAATGAAGGCAAAGTTTGAAGAGGATCGGAAGACTTTTTCTAATAAGCAAATGACTTTCCAACGTGAGTTGGTTAAAGATCAGCAAGAAGCTTTTGCCAGCTCCATTGCTTCTGTGCAAAAAACTGTCAAAGAATATGCAGAAAAACAGGGCTATCAAATTGTTTTAATGAAAAATGAAGCCATTTATTTTAATGACGATATCAATATCACTCAGCAGATCGAAAGCCAAGTGAAATAATGTCAAAATCTATTCAGCCAACGTTGGCAAGCACTATTGCTGAAAAACTTGGCTGTGATATACATGGTCGCAGAGATCTTGAGGTCTCTGTGGTATCGTCTTTGTTTGACGCGGATGAAACAAGCATCACTTTTGATGAGAGTGTCGCTAGGAAAGTAACAAACACTGTCGGCTGTGTTGTTGCTCGTCAGCCTCTTTCCTATGCAAAAACCACTATTATAGCAGCGCATCCTCGGCAGACATTTGCCAGGTTGCTTCGTCACTATGTCTCTGTGAAGACTCGGCAACCCCTGATTCACCCTACTGCGGTTATTGATAGTGCTGCACGTATAGGAAAGAATGTTTCTATAGAAGCTCATGCTGTGATTGGCGAGCATGCCGTGTGTGAAGAAGGGACAGTGATTGCTGCGGGCGTTGTTATTGAAGGCCCTGCACGCATTGGGAAAAACACCCAAATAGGCGCTAATACAGTGATTCATTGCGACACCGAAATAGGTCAGGATTGTCACATTGCGGCGAATGTTACTTTGGGTAGCAGGGGATTTGGTTATGATTTCACGCCGCAAGGCTGGGAGCATTTCCCTCAAATCGGTCGCTTGATCATTGGCAATCAGGTGGATATTGGCCCACATACTGTTATTGATAGAGGCGCACTTTCTGACTCTGTCATTAAGGATGGTGTCAAGATAGGTGCTCACACAATGTTGGGGCATGGGATCCATGTAGGAGAGCATACTTTTATTGCAGGCTATGTGGGGATTGCAGGTTCAGTAAATATAGGTTGCTATTGTATTATTGGAGGAGGCTCGCTTTTTAAAGATCAAGTGAATATATGTGACAAGGTGATGCTTGCTGGGGGCTCTTCAGTTGGTGCATCTATCACTAAGCCTGGTCAGTATTCGTCAGCAAGTTTTTGTATGCCAGCCAGTGATTGGCGTAAACATCAAGTGATTTTGCGAAAAATGGCTCAGGAAAGATTGGATGAACGAGAAAACAATAAAAAGCAATAGAGTGAGTCCCTATGCTCTTCCGCACCGAAAGCCGATGCTGCTTATTGACCGTGTGATTGATGTTGACTCTCAAAATTCTATATGTGAAATGGACTTGCCTGCTGATGCCTTTTTTTTTCAGGGACACTTTCCTGATCGACCGGTTATGCCAGGCGTCATGATTATTGAGGCATGCGCACAGACTGCAGCTTTGATACTGGGTATTGATGATTTCTCTGCAGTTGATTTTTCTCTGTCTTCAGTGGATAAGGCAAAATTTATTTTACCTGTATTGCCTGGAAATAAGTTGCGTTTGGAAGCAACATTGCTAAAAAGCCGTCAAGACTTTTATTGGTTTGATGTGTGTGCCTTTGTTTCAGACTTATGCTGCACTAAAGTGCGTATATCTATTTATTGCCATCACAAGGATTTATTATGATTCATCCCACAGCAGTTATCCATCCTTCCGTATCTTGCGGTGTGGATGTGCAAATAGGTCCCTTTTCTGTCATTGGCCCGGGAGTTGTTTTAGGTGATCGAGTGCGCATTGAGTCACATGCCGTTATTTCATCAAATACCACACTTGGCCATGATTGTGTGCTGCATTCATTTGCATCCATTGGTGGTGATGCACAATCAGTGGCACATAAAAAAGAGGATCAAACTAGATTAGAGGTAGGCAGTCACACTGTTTTTCACGAGTTTGCTACTGCACACAGGGGGACTGTTGTCGATCAGTCAGTGACACGCATTGGGTCACATTGTATTTTGATGGCCTATACCCATGTCGCCCATGATTGTGTGTTGGCTGACCGTGTGCAATTGGTGAATAATGCATCATTGGGTGGGCATGTGCATGTGGGTGAACGGGCTATCATTGGTGCTTACGTGGGGGTAAAGCAGCATTGCCGCATTGGTGAGCTAGCGATGCTGTTGGCTTATACAGGCTTAGCTCGTGATGTCCTTCCCTTCACTATTATAAAGGGTCAGCTACACAGTGAGGTGGTTGGTCTTAATGTGATTGGTCTAGCACGCTCAGGTCTTTCCCAAGAAGACATACGGACTATTAAAAAGCTTTACCGCAAAATGTTTCGATCGGAGGTGAAACCAATGCTGGCAATTAATGACTTAGAGTCAAATGAGATGGTTAAGCTGTATCGGGATTTTATTGCTGCAAGCAAAAGCGGTGTCGTTGTTTAGTGCTGGACTACTCTGTGGTATCAATACTGTGGCCTGACTTTTTATTGAACTTTTTGAGCCTTTGCACATCAAGTGTTCTAATAGATGAACTGTGCCCGTATGGCTGATACTTTCAATGCACAGAACCCACTCTGTATGTCATCTACACCAAAAACTGATGCTAAAATCTCACACAAACTATGTGTGACAAAAAGACATTCTTTAAAATATTCATATTATATCTAGTAACAATTTAACCTGTCTGTACGCGAAGTTGTTTTCATATGCATTAATGACCGTGGTACACAACGCGTCTTTGGTGGCGCCCAGAAATCAAAAAAACATAAACCAACGGATGCGAGATCTCTGATGCTGCGCATGCCATGTCAGCAGTCTCATCGCACTCAACAACAAACGATCTATTGTGGTGCCACTAATGTCAAGACAATAAAAAATTGATCTAACTTCCTTGGTGA
>CAZMRQ010000070.1:0-4023 GCA_964568795.1 uncultured Gammaproteobacteria bacterium
CTCAGGGTGACATTTCTAATCTGTTAAGGGTGACATTACTAAATTGCTATTACATATTCCTAAGAAGTTATTGCATCTTGTGATTAGCTGTGTTAAATTTGGATTCTCACGCCTGTATGCAAGGGTGTGTTAATGTTAGACCTTTAAATAATTGTGAGTTCACTATGAGTTACCAAGTACCGACATTTTCGCGGTTTCGTCAAGTTGTTTTGCCAATAGCCAACTGGGAACTTCGTAAGTTCCTGCCAATGGCACTAATGATATTCATTACCATCTTTAATTTCACTTTGTTAAGGAATGCTAAGGATGCGTTATTTGTCACAGCTCCTGGTTCTGGCGCAGAGTCAATCACTTTTCTTAAATTGTATGGTGTTTTGCCTATGACAATTTTGTGCAGTTTATTTTACGTTAAGTTAAGGAAATTGGCTAGTTTTGAGTATTCTTATTATGCGATTGTAGGCGTATTTGTTTCTTTTTTTATTGTTTTTGTGCTTTTTCTTTATCCCAATCATGAGTATTTGCATATGAATCTGGATACAGTCCTTGCACTGAAGAAAGCGTACCCGCGTTTCCAGCATTTTTTTCCTATATTTGGTGTGTGGACATACTCACTTTTTTATGTTTTTGCAGAATTATGGGGCACGTTTTGCTTGTCTATTTTGTTTTGGCAGTTTGCCAATGATAACGTTGGCCCGAATGAAGCAAAAAGATTCTATCCCCTCCTTATTTTAACGAGTAACATTGCAACAGTCATCCTTGGTTTTGTGATGAAGCAATTTGCTAAGTTTGATGCGTATCAAATTATTACGTATAGCAATGTAGCACTGGTTGTTCTTGCAGCTGTGATGGTTTACACATTTAGATGGCTTACTCACAATGTATTAATTGATCCGAAGTATACTGCAGATATTTCTGAAAAGACTAAGAAATCTAAAGTTAAAATGGGCTTTGTTGATAGTATTAAACAGGTATCTAAATCGCCGTACGTGGGATGCATCGCTATCTTAGTACTTTCTTATGGTATTCTGATCAATGTGATTGAAGTGACCTGGAAGAGTCAGTTAAGAATATTGTTCAGTGATTTGAAATCATACTACAATTTCATGTCGACTTACACATTGTGGACAGGGATTATCTCCATGTTGCTTGTGTTTATCTCTAAGAGCATCATTCGTACACGGGGATGGTTAACCTGTGCTATTGTCACCCCCATTGTTGTTGGGGTCACAGGCATTGTTTTCTTTGGGTACATGTTGTTTCAAAATCAATTTTCTAGTGTGCTTTTTTATCTTGGCGGCTTGTCACCTCTTGTTTTTGCTGTGTGGTTTGGTGGCATAGGCGTATTGCTGAGTAAGTCATCAAAATACAGTTTCTTTGATCCAACAAAAGAACTGGCCTTTATCCCCCTTGATTATGATTTACGTATGACTGGTAAAGCAGCGGCAGATGGTGTCGGTGGTCGTCTGGGTAAATCTGGTGGCGGGTTCATTCAAACTGTCCTCTATACACTCACTGCAGGGAGTCAATTAGATATTGCCCCTTATCTGGCAGTTATTGTTGTTACTCTAAGTATTGTATGGGTGTTTGCTGTCAAGAGGTTGAATAAACTATATCAAACTCAGTTAAAGGCAAATGAGCAAGGCAAGTAATGTGATTGAATAGGGGTGGCATCTTATGATGATGGAAGTCACCAGTTCAAGGCTATATGGAGATAGCCATGGTATATAAAAATGAGCCTTCATTTAGTAGAGTGAGAGCTTTCTTTTTTCCTATAGAAACATGGGAAATCCCCAAATTTTTTCCTATGGCTGTCATGGTTTTTATTACTATCTTTAATTTGACCATGCTACGTAATGCAAAGGATGCGCTGATGGTGACAGCACCAGGTTCTGGTGCAGAGTCGATTACCTTTCTTAAGTTATATGGCGTGTTGCCAATGACTTTCATTGGCAGTTTGCTTTATATAAAGCTACGCAAGATGACAAGTTTTGCGTTTACTTACTCGGCTATTGTTATTTTCTTCATCGTATTCTTTTTGGTGTTTCAGCAAGTTCTTTTCCCTTATGCAGATCAGCTGCAACCAGACCCACTATTCATTACTTCACTTAAAGCACAGTACCCACGTTTTCAACACATTATTCCCATTTATGGGCTGTGGACGTATTCACTTTTTTACGTATTTTCAGAACTGTGGGGTGCGATGTGTTTGTCAATTTTATTTTGGCAGTTAGCCAATGATACCGTTGGTCCGAATGAAGCAAAAAGATTCTACCCCCTGTTGGTGATGTCTGGCAATATATCTATATTACTCCTTTCTGGCTTAATGCGCTCATTTGCAAAGCTCAGTGAAACTGATATAGTGATGAATACGGTGACTATCGCAATTTGTTTAGCCTTTGTTTTATTATTGTGCTTTTTTTATCTCAATCGTTATGTGCTACCCAAACCTATATTTCAGCAGGATTTATTGGTCGGAACCAAGCGACCCAAGAAATCACTGTCATTCATGCAGAGTATTAAAACTGCTCTTCAGTCACCCTATATTGGCTATATTGCAGTTTTAGTCATGTCATATGGCATTATTATTAACTTGATTGATGTGACTTGGAAGAGTCAGCTTCTTAGATATACCGGTAATCTTAAAGGTTATTACCGTTCAATGACAGATTTTACTTTTTGGATGGGCCTTCTATCGATAATCTTTGTATACCTTTCAAAAGGCATATTGCGACGCTACGGGTGGCGGTTTTGTGCGATGATCACGCCTGTAACACTTGTTGGTTCTGGGCTTTTATTCTTTATTTATTTATTGTATAAGGACAGTTACACTATTTTAGGTCTTGTTACCGCACCGCAAATGGTTATGACTGTTTTGATTGGCGGAATAGGACTCTTATTTAGTAAAAGCTCAAAATACAGTTTTTTTGATCCGACTAAAGAAATGGCATTTATCCCACTTAAGTATGATCTCAGAGTTGTAGGTAAGGCTGCGGTCGATGGAGTTGGAGGTCGTCTTGGAGAGTCCAGTGGTGGCTTTATTCAAGGAGTGCTATTAATAGTGACAGCAGGGTCACAGGTTGATATTGCACCGTATCTCATAGTGATTATTTTGGTGTTGTCGGTTGTTTGGATTATTGCTGTATGGCGCTTAAATGATCTTTATACCAAGGAGCTCCAGAAAGGGGAATAGGCGGTCAAAGACAAATCGCCAGGACTCGCTTTGGGAGCGTGCCATAGAAGATAGCCTAGGATTTATGCCGAAGTTCTTGGGTTTTTTCTTTCGTAAATTCTATCAGACATCCTTGAGTCAAGAGTGATGCATAGAGATCTGCTGGATCAGACAAATCGATGCATTCATATGCCAATGCCCGTATTATATCTTTTTTCTAATAGTGCTTGTCTGAATGGATGATCAGGAATAATTCTATGGATGTGCATGGCCTCTGTTGACCCAGAAAATACTGCAGCATGCTCATGAAAAATCTTAGAAGTATTTTTTTTAGGCTGCGGGTGAGCTTATGATTTTGCATAGTCAGAGGGCAAGGCCATGCAATCTACAGTCCATGAATGTCATCTGCGAAAAAGCTAAGGCACAGTTTCTGATGTTATACTAGCTTCAATCAAGGCAGAAAGCCAGTTGGATCTGGACCATGAGAGAAGCTCCTGTAAACAGGAGAGGGCAGAACGGTGGGAGGCTAAAGCCCAACACCAGCCCCATCTAATCAGATACTGCTGAATAGAGTGGGTAGCAGACCCAAAAGCGGCAGAGGCCTTGGCTTTGTGAAGAGCCTTCACCATACTTCGAGTGTGAGGGCTCTGAACGGGATCTTTGATGACGTTGCTGGGCCTATTCCTCTAGTTCTCAGAGATGGTTTTATAAACAGCCAAGCCGTTCCAGAATTTCTTGTTAGAGAGCCCTTATAGTGCCCATATACAAAAAACGCAGTGCATGTTGTGAGTTTATAACAGTATAATGCCACTAGAATTTAGGACAAAAAATTGAAACAGAACTCCGGATAGTGA
>CAZMRQ010000071.1:0-3994 GCA_964568795.1 uncultured Gammaproteobacteria bacterium
ATATTTACTATACAGACGATGATGATGAACCAGATGTTATTGGATACGATGATGATGAAGATGGAGAGGTAGATAGGTTTGAGAAAGTCTAGAAATAGCCTTGCAACCGTATTAATAGCAGGATTAATTATTGCCAGTGTCTTCTCGCTATCATCTTGTGCTGTAGAGGACATCAAGAGCAATGACGCAGCAAGAGACTGCAGCAATCAGGATGTGCAGCTGAGAATATATGAAGAATTATTTCCTGGATGGAGAAATGTTCCGATTGATATAGCAGAGCAATGGCTTTCTACCCAAGGGGAAAAAGAGAAAAAACTATATTATTCTAACTGCGCTAGAGACGTTGCAGAAATAACGATAAAGTTTGTCGATTACATCTTTAAGCGAATGGAACATCTGAAGATAGAAGCAAAAGAAAGTTTCATCGAAGGAAATTATGATCAGGCAGAGATACTGTACGGTGAGCTGGTATACCATGCAAGATGGACACTTGGAGATAGCCATGTAGAAACCCTTGATTATCTATCAGCTCTGTCTCGAGTTTATGAAAGACAACAAAAGCATCAAGATGAGATTGATACAAGAATACAGTCTCTAGTAATTAGTAACTCTATTCATGGAATAGGAAGCGATGTTAGCGCACAAATTTCATCTAAGATTGGTTCTGCTTATTATAAAATAGGTGACTTTCAGAAATCTGAAAATTACTTATTGGATGCTTATCGGCCAGATAAAATCCAGGATTATGATGCCTATCTTTTTTCATATGTCGGATTGCTTCTGGCAAAAACATATAGAGCACAATCAAAGCACAATGAGTCAGAAGTAATTTACAATAAGATTATAGATCATTACAAAGGGGCAACAAACACAGATCATCAATATTATCACGATGCAGTGAATGGCCTTATATTGCTTTATGTGGATCTAGACAGACTCAACGAAGCAGAAGAGTTATCGAAACATATATTTCAATTAAAAGAAGATCAGGGTGATTCTGAAGGAGCACTTATAACACTATCCAATGTAGCACTAATTCTTAGTAAACAGGGAAAATTATTTGAATCTATAAAGATAAACCGGTTAATTTTGGACTCAGAAGAGAAGATGTCCGGAAAAAACAGCCCGGAAACTCTTACAACTAGATCTAATTTGGCCGTAGGATATAATGCCATTGGATGGTATAACAAAGCTGCCGATGAGCTTCTTAACATATTAAGTATAGAAGAGAATCTATATGGAAAAGGCAACATCAATACAGCAAATACTCTATCAAATCTAGGGGTGGCATATAGTGACCTAGGGAATATTAATCTTGCAATAGAATATTCTGAAAAAGCACTACGAACTAAGAGGGAATACTATCCAAAAGATCATAATTCAATTGGTGTATCGGTTAATAATCTTGCATCAGCTTATGTATTAGCAGGAAGACTTCAAGAAGCTATTAACATGCTGGAGGAACAACTAAGTATATATGAGATAACATATGGAGACTTCAGTTCTCATGTATCAACCGTATTATCTAACATTGGATATATCTATTCTAATCAAAGAAAATATGATAATGCTGTAAAGCTATACGAAAGAGCATTATTAATTGATCAGAAATTATATGGAAATGATAGCCAGAAACTAGTTTCGATATATAGTGACTTGGGGTTCGCGTATCAGAATTTATTTGACTACAATAAGGCGCTAGAAAACTACACTAAGGGACTTGAAATATCTAACAAAAGGAGGGATGGTGAAATAACTCCGGATCAATTAGTTTTGATTGGAAACTTCTCTTTATTGCATGAAAAGTTTGGGGACCATGATGATGCGCTGCAAAACTTTCTCTACATTAACAGGATGGAAAAAGCATTTTATGGAGATAGATATGCAGGATCTATAACGACACTGCATAATATAGCCTATACATACTTGGCGCTAGAGCAATATGAAAAAGCCCTTAAGTATCAAAATCAATCGATTGACCTGCTGAAGTCTATATTCGGGAACAACGACCAATCTCGGTATATAGAATCACTTTCCCTGCTAAGTAAAATTTATAAGAGGGATGAGAGATATCAAGAGGCGCTAGAAATTAGCAATGAAATGTATAGAGTTTTTTACAATTCCATAGTCGGAGAGCATGCCAATATTATTTCCCCGACACCAGACAACTACAATGATACTTTCTTCAGAAGACATATTGATTTATTGCTTGATGAGAATACCCCAATTTCAAAACAAAAAAAGCTAGAGAGTAGTTTTGAGGCTGTTCAGTTTACACTATCATCAGCTTCGTCCATAGGTAAAACAATTTCAAAAATTGGCATAAGGTTCTCTTCTGGAGAAGATAATATATCTGAACTATTAAGGCGTCAACAGGATATAGTATTAGCGCTTAGGGAGCTTAGCGCCAGCATGGTAAACTTGTTAGGTCAGCCTGTTAAAAGTCGAGATAAAGAATATGAGAATCTATTACGCCATAACATAGAGAATAACAAAGTTGCTTTAAGCGAAATCACTAACCTTATTGCTCAGAAGTACCCCCGTTATGCTGAATTATCTAGTATTAAGCCGATATCGATGCATGATGCTCAAGGCTTGTTGTCGGATGAAGAGGCTATGATTGTTTTCTCATACTCTGATAATTCAGAAAAAACTCATGTGTGGAGCTTGACGAACAATACCGCTTCTGTGTCAACGCTTAATATTTCTTACATTGATCTTGAAACAAAGATTATGCAGCTCAGAGAGGGGATAGAGCTTGATAGCAATGGACGGACACACAACTTTGATACTTCCTTGTCGCATGCATTATATGATTTGTTGCTTTCACCTGTTGTGGACAAATTTGATGGTATTAAGCACCTAATTATCGTTCCTGAAGGTCCATTGCTTGGGCTTTCATTTAACCTATTGGTGGCTAATGAACCAGAATCTTCCTCCTTAGGCGGAGGCAAGTCTGCTAAGGTCACAAGAGGAATTTCTGGTGTGGTTCAAAAAACTACCCAACACACAAGCACATTGGATCCGGACAGCGTGTATCGTGACACGCAATGGTTGATTGATAAATTCTCACTGTCAACAATACCAACTATCAGGTCATTAGGGTCACTAAGAAGTAACATTAAACCCAGTAGCGCATCACAACCATTCATTGGCTTTGGAGACCCATTATTAAGTGATAGTCAGCAGGCTAGCAATGGTATTGAAAAGGTCTCCTTATTTTCTAGGGGTGCAATTGCTGATGTTAATGAGATAAGAAACCTACCTTCACTGCCTGATACTGCAAAAGAGATAGAAATGATGGCCTCTTCTTTAGGTGCTGATTCTGAGTCCATAATTCTTCGCGATAGAGCCACAGAGCACTCCGTAAAAAATATGAACCTCATGGATAAAAAGGTGATCGCATTTGCAACACATGGCCTACTTAGTAGAGAGCTTGAAAATCATGATGAGCCGGGATTAGTTCTTACTCCACCAGAGTTTGGCACTATTGAGGATGACGGCGTGCTCACAGCCAGTGAAATAGCAGAATTGAAACTAGATTCTGACTGGATCATTTTGTCAGCGTGTAACACAGCTGCAGGCAATGAGCCGAATGCTGAACGTCTCTCTGGTCTCGCTAACTCATTCTTTTATGCAGGGACTCGTGCAATTCTTGTGTCTCACTGGCCAGTCATTTCCAGCTCCACAACAACACTTACAACAACAATATTTGACACAATCAACAGAGAGCCAACACTTCAGAAATCAGAAGCCTTAAGAAGGTCAATGGTCTCTATGAAGAATAGTGATGACTATTCTCATCCGATTTATTGGGCACCGTTTTCTCTTATTGGCTTAGATCAAACTGCTCTGCAAACAGTAACTCATTGATTTACTGATATATTTGCTGCTTTCTGATGTTTTTTTAATTTCTTTGAAATAAATTTCAATTCATCCCGTTGTAGTAGTTGTAGGCAGCAACAACAACGGAGATGAACAATGAAACAAGCCA
>CAZMRQ010000072.1:0-3294 GCA_964568795.1 uncultured Gammaproteobacteria bacterium
AAAAGTAACAAAAGAGTTGATTTTTCAGTTATTTAGATATACAGTGGTGATAATCATTGTTACCTAATCAGATAATAATCATTACAAACAAGCTAAATATCTATTTTGCCTACTTGAGAAATTTTTTCCCATAGACAAACTTCTAACTACTTTTAGTATTAATTGAGAAAACATAGCTTGCTTATTGAGCATCTGAGCTTCATGTCGAGGGTATACTAACGTTTTAGATATCTGTTTTATTTGAATGTCTGGTTATGATGAGAAATATGTGTTTAACATAACACTTTAATAATTAAACGAGGTACTCTGATGACAACATTCCAACAATTCCCCTTGAGTGAATCGATACAAAAATCGATTGCTCATATGCAAATCACCACCCCAACTGAAATCCAACAAAAAGCTATTCCATTAGGTCTAGAAGGCCGTGATGTTCTAGGCTCTGCTCAGACAGGAACTGGGAAAACACTAGCCTTCGCCATACCCATGATCGAAAGATGCTACCAACAAAAAGGAACGGCTTTAGTTCTAGCACCCACACGTGAGTTAGCCACTCAGGTCATGAAAGTTATTTTAGAGCTACTTGGACCATCACAGAAAAAACAATGTGTTCTTCTAATAGGTGGTGCATGTATGCGTCAACAGCTCAGGCAACTAAAAACAAACCCCCGTTTTGTTGTAGGTACTCCTGGACGAATTAATGACCATCTCGGTAGAAAGAAGCTTGATCTATCGAATGTGTCTGTTTTAGTCATGGACGAAACAGATCGAATGTTAGACTTAGGGTTCTCGGAAGACATTGAAAAGATATGCAAACGCTGCCCAAAAGAAAAGCAAGTCCTCATGTTTTCAGCTACCTGGCCTGCAAAAATCAAAAACCTATCACATAATTATTGCCATGACCCGGTTATGGTCAAAGTTGGGCCCAGCTCAGCTCCTGCAGCAAATATTGATCATAAACAAATTGTTAAACCATCAAAGAAGATATTTCAAACACTCACTGAAGAACTAAGTGAGCGAGAGGGCGCTGTGATAGTTTTTGTGAGAACGAAACTCTATGCTGATGAGTGCGCTGACCTTCTGAATGATGCTGGGCACCATGCTTGCGCGCTTCACGGAGATCACCGACAAGCTAGAAGGGACCGCGTTATTCAGCAGTTCAGAACGAAAAAGTTTCGTATATTAGTCGCGACTGATGTTGCATCACGTGGCCTTGACATTCCAGACATTGAGCATATTATCAGCATCGGACCACCACAATCCCCTGAAGATTACATTCATCGTATTGGCCGTACTGCACGTGCTGGCCGTCATGGACATGCTCTATGTCTCATGACTCCTAGCGAAGAAAGAAAATGGTGGATGATTGATAAGCTACTAAACCCAGGCAAGAAAACCTCTTCTAATAGACCTCCACAGCAAAGTAAGCAAAATCCAAAACGGAAACAATACTCTAAACCCAGAGGAAAATCAGATAATCAGCCCACGTTTAATGGTAAAAAACCTTTCAAAAAAACCTTTAAGAAAAAACGTGTGGCTGCAGCAATTGATTAAGCAGAAAGTATCATCCATGGGCAAGCGCTGAAATAAGTATCTGCACCTATGAAACAGGTGCATTGATACCTACTCAATCAAAACGCTTCACCGACAAGATCTTCTTGCTTAAATCAATGCAATGGGGGAAAAGAACCTCTTAGTTTAATAGACCTCAATACTGATTTTTCTCCCTAGTATGATTTAACTGATTAACAGTGAAACTCATCTATAAGAAAGAAATTGTATCTGTCATTTTTTCTCCCAATAGTACTCGATGCCTTCATGAATTCCTTTAAACCTATGATGCACTAATCCATTTTTTAAGTTTTTGAATTCTATCAAAAGACTCTTGAATACGAGAGGGAGAGATCTCACCTGATTCAACTAACCTTAAAATAATTCGATGCACTTTCTGAGCTATTTGAGGATCATACGTCATTTGATTCGAAAACAACAGCACATCTTGACCAGCTAAAATTGATTTCTTCACAACGGTTTCTAGATCATAATGATCGGCTATCGCCTTCATTTGCAAATCATCCGATATGATCATTCCGTTAAATTTAAGATTTTTACGTAACAGCTGTATTATGGGCTCAGATAATGTTGCAGGCAAACACGTTTTGTCTAACTGCTTATTGACTATATGCGCCGGCATAACAGTGACACCTTTATAACCTCTATTGGACAATACAGCTCTAAAAGGCTCAAGTTCTGATTCAACCCATGACTTCGTGACATCTACAAAACCCACATGAGAATCACTCATTGAACTGCCATGACCTGGGAAATGCTTTAAACTACAGGCGATGTACTGTTTTTCATAAGCCTGAACTAATAAGTGCGAAAACTGGATCACAACTTTTGGATCAGCTGAAAATGCACGCTCTAATTTAGCAATCACTGGGTTATTTGGATTTACTTCTACATCGACAACTGGGCCTAATATATAATTAATCCCATGCTCTTTTAAAGTACTGGCATATTGTTTTGCAATCGCCTTTACTTTCACAACCGGTTGTTTTGCTAATGCTTTTTGAGACATGGTTTTTGGAAAGCCTAGTTCATCAGACAAGCGATTGACAATGCCACCCTCATAATCAATTGATATGAATAAAGGAAATTTTAATTCAGATTGACTTGCCACTGTTTGTAATTGCTGAGTTAAAGCCTTCAGCTGTTGTGGGCCTTTAATATTACGTTCATAATGAATTTCTTTAAGTTCTGTTTTTTTCGATAGATTTCGGGCATCTAACACAGACAAATTATTTTCTTTTGCATAATTAAACAAGCTCTCAAAATCAATGTCGTATAATATAACACCCCCTATTTTCCCTGTTTTTATATCATCTGATAATATTTTATTATTGCTTATATCTGTTCCTCTAAATCCTACAACAATCATCTGTCCTATTTTTTCTTCTAACGAAACAGCACACATGCTTATAGCCCCAAATAATCCTAAAAAATGAATCACAATAGGACATATCAGTTTGTTCATATCTTCTCAACCTTTTACCTAGACCCAATACCCCTAAGCATTAAATCATACTATACACATACAATCAAAAAACAAAGGATTCGGCCAAAATTTATTGGCAGTTGTCAGGCTTTTTCTCATTGTTAACTATAATCAAACGGAAATCTAATAATGTCGCTGCATGTTGTCATACCCCCCCCTCACCGCTATTTGAGTCATGAACGCTAGCAATGAGTTAGCTTGATAGTTTTCCTGACATCACTTCTAAAATAGCCACG
>CAZMRQ010000073.1:0-3234 GCA_964568795.1 uncultured Gammaproteobacteria bacterium
TGTAATGAACAAAATAACAGCAAAAGAGCAGGATGTATTGGTTGGATCATCCATTTTGAGTAGAGGTTCTAGTGATAGGACTGACCGTATTGATCATATGGTAAGTCATATGGGATCTAACAAGGCTTATATGCGTGCTAAGGATCGCTGTGATGTAACAGAATCACAATTGCAGAGCTATATCGACCGATTTCTGCTGTATAGAAGATCATGGAGTGAGCAGCCTGAAGAGTGTATTAGCAATAAACTAACTGGTAATAGTCTTGTAGATAAAGAGATCGTTCCATTAAGTGTTGATATTGAGACTGCAGCAATATGCGACCTGGCATGTCCCTTCTGCTATAGAGAGAGCATATTGACTCCGGATAAAATTATTGATGAAGCGCTGTGTTATTCGATAATTGATCAGGCATCGGAATTGGGTGTGCCATCAATAAAATTTAACTGGAGAGGTGAGCCCCTTCTTCATCCAAAGCTTCCTGAATTTATATCCTATGCAAAGAGTAAGGGAATTCTTGAAACTATTATTAATACAAATGCTGTTACCCTTAGCAAGAAAAAAAGTATAGAGTTAATTGATTCTGGTCTGGACTTTATGATCTATTCTTTTGATGGTGGAACAAAGAATACATATGAAAAAATGCGTCCAGGGAGGTTTAAGAAGAACGAATTCGATAATGTATACGATAATATTAGGAATTTTAATGAGCTGAAGAATAAGATGAGCTCACCGTTTCCATGGACGAAGATACAGATGATTCTGACTGAAGATACATTTTATGAGCAGGAAGATTTTTATTCGCTATTTTCAGACTGTGTCGATGAGGTTACAGTTACTCAGTATTCTGAGCGGGGAGGAAAGTTAAGTGAAATGGGGGAGAGTTTTTCTAGAAGGTACCAGGATGCGATTGAAACGTGCGATCTTCCTGATGGAACGCCATATATGAGGCTGAGTAATGGAGATCTTTTTTTGTCGCAGAGAAGGGTTGCATGTCATCAGCCCTTTCAGAGATTGATGGTAACTTATGATGGTAGAGTAGCAATGTGTTGCTATGATTGGGGTGCAATGCATCCTGTTGGATATGTTTCCAGCATAACATTTGATGACTATGATCAAGTCTATCAGAGTTTGCATGATAAGATAGTTAGAAAAGAACGTGGTTATGAGCTTATGGCTGGTGCAAAATTTCCAGCCACGTTTAATGAACCAACAAAGGAGGTATCAACACTTCGCGAGATATGGTTCGGATATGAGATCAACATTGTCCGACAGGCGCATGTTAATGATCAAGTTAATGATATTTCTATATGTAAAGAGTGTGTTTTTAAGGACACATACGAGTGGGTCAGTGTAGAGTGATCATTCAATGATAAGATTATTTGTGGATAGAGTATCGGTATGAGTTTTAAGGCTCCTTATGTTATTGCTGAAATAGCGTCTGCTCATGAAGGAGATGTATCGCTTGCAATGGAAATATTTAATTATGCGGCATCAACGGGCGCTGATGCCGTTAAGTTTCAGGTTTTTGATACAAGCTCTCTCCTGTCAAAATATAACGAGAAATATGATCTTTTTAAGAAAATTGAACTGGAACCTTCATATTGGAAAGAATTGCTGTCAGAGTGTTCTAATCAGGATATAGATTTAATTGCAGAAGTGTATGATTTTTCAAGTATTGAATTAGCTGAGTACTCAGGTGTAATTGATTCCTACAAGATACCGACGTCAGATATAGGCAACCTGCCGCTAATTGAGGAGGCTGCTAGGTCGAACAAACCATTGATCCTGGCTGTGGGTGGTGCAACATACAAGGAAATAGAGAAAGCATTGAGTGTTGCAGATAATGTCACAACCCAACCTATATGCTTGATGCATGGTTTTCAGAGCTTTCCAACAAGAATTGAGGATTCTGAGATTAGCAGAATACACTATCTGAAGAGTTCCTTTGGTCGAATTGTAGGATATGCAGACCATGTTGATGCGAGTCAGCATGAATTTGCACGTATGCTACCAATCATGGCCTTATCTGCTGGTGCAGAGATAATTGAGAAGCACATTACAAACGATAGAGGAAAAAAAGGTTTAGATTATTATTCATCAATGAATCCTGATGAGTTTAAGTCATTAGTGAGGTTGATTAAAGATCTGTTTCCTGCAGTTGGACGAGAACAAAATTGGGAATTATCACATGCTGAAAAAGAGTACAGACACCTTATGAAGAAGCAGGCAGTTGCAGCAATTGATATTCCAATGAATACAAAATTAACAAGTCAAGTATGTAATTATAAGAGAATAAATGGTGAAGGATTGACAAAGGATGATATTAATCGTATGGAAGGAGCTGCGTTAAATAGAGACATAAAGGCAGATGAGCCAATCCTGCAAAGGGATATTTATGTCAACTGAAACGTTGGCCCTGGTTGCGGTACGGCTTAAGTCATCAAGGCTTCCAAAGAAGGCAATTCTAGATTTGTCTGGAGAGCCATTGATATACAGGTTACACGAGAGACTCAAGCGATCAACTTTATGTAACAGGGTGGTATGGTGCACATCGGAGAATAAACAAGATGACCCATTAGAAAAACTTGCGAATCAACATGGTATTGATATCTATAGGGGGTCTGAGCTGGATGTCATGTCAAGGTTTATTGAGGTTGCTGAGATGTTCAATGCAACAACAATAGTGCGCGTGACAGGTGATAATCCACTTAGCGATCCAGAGATGATGGACTATATGATTGATCATCATTATAGCAATGGATCAGAATATACCTATACAGAAGATTTGCCAGTAGGAACTCGTACAGAAATAATCGATGTACCAATGTTGAATAGAATATATTCAAAATTAAAAGATCCTAAGTCAAGTGAGTATATGACGTATATGCTTAATAGGCCGGATAAGGTTAATATATTGCGCGTAAGCTCGCCCAACCCAATTGTGAGAAGACCAGAATTAAGGTTGACAGTTGATACAGATAAAGATCTAGAGTTGATGAGAAAAATATATGACCATTTTGGTGGTATGCCACCGAAGCTATCCGACATAATAATCTGGCTAGACTCAAGACCAAAACTGCTGCAACTTAATTCAGAGATTCCAGAGTATATGGTTCCCGATTCAATTAACTGTGATTTTGTAGATGATTGATTGCGTAGGACTTGTTGTTATAACAGAGCACCTCGAAAAACCCCCTTCATCCATCTTGGATTGTTAAAATATGATCATTGAA
>CAZMRQ010000074.1:0-3143 GCA_964568795.1 uncultured Gammaproteobacteria bacterium
ACAATGGGGATTTGGTGTATTTGCTTAGACGAGCAAATATTAACAATTTCCTCTTTGGTATTATGTATATTGGCCAAGACAGGCGCGGTATTGAAAGCACCTTGGATTTGGTCGGTCAGCGTCTTTCCGGACAAGATTGCTCGTCTTAGGTCGCCATCGGTGACTGTACCAATCAGCTTGTCACTAGCATCTACAACTATGGCTATTTGAACCGCACCATTGTTAATAACCCTAAAGGCCTCTTGTATGGTAGAGTCTTTTGTTAGCTTTATGTCGTCAACATTAATCACGGATTTCCTTTAACAGCATAAAGCTCTCTGCATACTGACAGCCAGATGTTGTTCCTCTATATGTTGCTAATGCCTTGATATTTTTTTCACTTCTGGGAAACGGATGTGCACCCATTTCATCTTTATACACGTTCATTATTTCGACCTTCTTATCAAGATACTTACTGATGTCTATAAATACGTTCGGAATAAAGTGGCCACCTTTAACACTTGCAGAGAACTCTGTTTCACTTAAAACTTCCATCATGTATATTTTCTTAATAAACGGATAACGAAAAGATTTAGTACAACTATACGCCGCATCAAAAATATGCTTATGATCACTATGAGCATCCCCTTTAAAAGGCAAATATATGATATTTGGCTTTACCTTGTTGATGATCGAAGAAATCTTAGCTACTAATTCGCTCGTTCCATATGTGTCTACCTTTGTGGTTAGCAATCCAAGCCTGTTAACCGAATTGAAACCATAAAGTTTGTCTACCCGGTCAATTTCAGAGTCCCGACGTTCTGTCATATCGGCATTGTTTGTTTCTGTTGCGATCAACCAATGAATTTCATCCCCATCAGCTCTATGTTTAAGTAATGTTCCTCCGCAGCCAAGTGTCTCATCATCCGGATGAACAGCAACAACCAAAACTTTATTCATAAATACTCCCCAACTTTTGGCAAAGTATCAAAACCATGCTCTATTACCTCTATTGCTCCGTCATAAGATTTAACAACAAAGGTACCGTCTCCAACCTCTAGCACTATTCCCGGCTCAAGGTTATGTCGAAAATCTTCAACTTCTTTAACTTTCCATACGGAAAAACTCATGCCATTATAATTTATATGCGCACCCACGTACGGCTTGGTAAGGGCTCTTGTTAAATTGTATATCGACCGACTATTCATACGAAAATCAATTAACCCATCCAATTCGGTTCTCCTTCTCCAGGTGTTTGCCTTGCTATTATCTTGCTTAATTGCCAGTAACGTACCATTCTGAAGCCTGGAAACAACATCTTCAACCTGTTGCTGTGCCACATTTACTACTTTTTTATAAATACTCTCAGCATCATCTTGATAGGAAATATCAAAATCAACTTGTGACAAAATGTTGCCACTATCTGCACCTTCATCCATAAAGAAAAAAGTAGACGCACTTCTTTCCAGGCCTAATGCTAAGGCCCATATTAAAGGGTGTCTGCCCCTATTCTCTGGTAATTTTGCAGGATGATAACCAACAACACCCAATGTTGGTATGGTTAAAACCTCCCCCTTCAACAAAGACGACCAGCCAAAACAAAAAATCACATCAGGATTTAATCTTTTGATCCATTGGACGCTCTCACTTGAATTTATATCCTCTACATGCAAATACGGTATCGAATGACGCTCACACACAGGTGTCAAATCAACGAAATCACTATTGAAGTCTGAGGATTTTTTGGTGCAAACGCCAATCAAATTAGCATTCAACTCAATCAGTTTCTCGAGCATATGCAGTGAAAATTCAACGGTGCCAATAAACAAGATTTTCATCGAGCTACCTCTCGAGATCGTAGAAAGCTTTTTTAACAATACCAGACAGGTCAATACTTCTTATTATTTTTGCAATCTGCTCGCTTGCCCCGCCGTTGCCATAAGGATTGTTAACTTCTTCGATCGAATTTTTAAACTGCTCTGAATATAAAATCTTAAATGCATTGTTAATGCTAATTTTGTCAGGTAAGCAGTTAATCACACTATCCGCCTTAATTCGACCTTTCTGCCTATCACCTATATCAATGGTTCCGATATTAAAGCTAGGCGCTTCAAGCAAACCGCTTGAACTGTTGCCCACAACCGCATCTACAAACTGTAAGGCGCTCAAATAATTCAATTGCCCCATGGATGTAAAAGCGATAGTGTTACTGTTTTTAGCCGTGTAACTATCTATCATGGCATTAATTACTCTACCATCAGTATCAGCATTTGCTTTGGTAAAAATGATATTGGTATCTTCTAGCTCATCAATAGCATCCAACAAAGCTTGAAACTGGGACTTAGATGTATGCCTTTCCAGTGTAACTGGATGAAATGTTATCAACAAATTCCTTACACCCAGCTTGAAACTGATAGCTTTCTCAAAGTCGGTCTTGGATAAAAGTTCTAATTTTTTGATATTGTCAATGCCTAAACCGCCAACATTAAACACCCTATCTGGCTGCTCACCCAATTGCACAACTCGATCTCGATATTTATCAGTCGCTACAAAATGAAGATGACTCATTTTGGTTACTGAGTGCCTAATCGGCTCATCTATCAATCCTTCCGTAATCTCTCCGCCATGTAAATGCGCTATGGGTATTTTGGCTACCATGGCTGAACTTGCAGCTGAAAAAATCTCAAAGCGATCGCCCAGAACCACCACCAAATCTGGCTGTAATTCATGGAACGCGTCGGCAAACCCAATGACGCCCCGTCCAATAGAATAACTAATACCCACTTCCGTGTCTGAGGTAAGTGATACATCCACCTTTTTGCAAATATTGAAGCCATCCTTTTCAATCTGTCGATAAGTATTGCCAAATTCTGGCGATAAATGCATGCCAGTAGCCACGATCTGAAGCTCAAGCGCTGTATCGGCCTCTATCTCCTTCATTAGCCAATAAAGCAGTCCATATTCTGCGCGAGTACCCGTAATCACGCATATTTTTCGCTTTATCATATCAACTCATCAACCTGATAATCCTTAGTGGCAATGGTGCCAATAATGTCATCCCAACTCATTGGGCTAATGCCATTTCCCGGTCGCTTGACAGCAAGATTGCTTTCAGAGAATTTACTACCCCTTTTAATTGGCTTATTGGCCACAATAGACTTTCT
>CAZMRQ010000075.1:0-3075 GCA_964568795.1 uncultured Gammaproteobacteria bacterium
AGGCACTTCAATATACAGACAACCACCAGCAACAGCTGATGACCTATCTCGGTGATCCCGATGTGCCGATCGATACCAACCATCTGGAGCGGGCATTGAGAGTAATCCCAATGGGAAGAAAGAACTGGCTATTCAACTGGACCGAGGTGGGTGCAGAGTATGTCGGCATCATCCAGAGCCTGCTGACCACCTGCAAGCTCCACAACATCAACCCCTACACTTATTTGGTGGATGTACTGCAGCGTGTGGGAGAGCACCCGGCAAGCAGGGTCGAGGAACTTACGCCGAGAATCTGGAAAGAGAAGTTTTCAGGCAGTCCACTGCAATCAGATTTGGAGATGAGGCGCAATAACGGCCTCGTTTAACCGGTTACGCCGTGAATGTTGCCGTACCACCATTGATAAACAACTGCGTGCTAGATTTTGAAGATTTTAAAAAATATTAATGATGTATTGCTGCGTTTTATAAGAATAAGACCGGATAGTAGGTTTGGGCCAATCCTTATGGTTTCGAATACAGGGTTTGGCGATACGGTTTTGTCTACACCAGCGATTAAAACGATGAGGAAAAGTTTCCCACATGTTAGGATTTTGTTCTTGGTGAATAGGAGATATAGAAAGCTATTTATTGATTATGAATATGCAGATGGAATAATAAGTTATACTGGTGGATATGCCAATCTATTGTATGTGATACTGAGGTGCAGAGTCGAAAAAATTGCAACAATTTTATTTCTGCACTCAAATAGTCCTGAGGATATATTTATTTCCATCCTTGGTGGGGCTAATAATATTTTAAAATGGACAGATAATGTTAATTATGAGTACGGACATTTATTCGTTAACAGCGCAAATGTAAAGAGACAACATCATATCGAAAAGAAAATAGATCTTGTAAGGCATTTTGGCCCCGGCATTATAGATACAAGAATGGAGATATCGAGTAATTACAAACATGATTGTGGGGAGCTTGTAACACTCAAAGAAGGGGATAATATTGTCGGAATACAGTTGGGGGCACAAGATATATATAAAATCTGGCCAGTAGAAAACGTTATTAGTTTGTGCGAAAGGCTAATTGCTGATGGGTATCATGTAGTTTTATTTGGCGCAACAAAATATGAGTTAGGCATGTCTGGAGAGATTGTTGCTGCTATCAATAGCAAAAGTATAATTAATTTATGCTGCAGAACCAAGGTAGAAGACTTGCCATGTATATTAAAGAAGCTGGATTTGCTGGTTACGAATGATACAGGAATACTGCATTTGGCGATCGCATTGTCTGTAAAGACACTTTCTTTATTTTCTCCAACATCTGTTATGGAGTTTGGTGCTTATCAAGACTATAGTAAGCATTTTTACATCCAGAAGGATGGATCATTTGTTAACAATAAACCAAAAAAACAAAGACCGCAGAGTGCAATGAGATTGATTGTTGTATCAGAGGTTTATGAGAAAATAAAAGAAATTTTATAATATATGATTGCGTGTGCTAGGAGCGCTTGAATCTTGATTCAATTGCAGTGAAAAAGATATCTTTGTCATTAAAAATGCCATAAAGAACAGGTTCATTTGGAGCATATGATCTCTGAGTGTGCTATCAACAGTGGACCTGTAAAGAGCGCTCATTGTAAGTAGAAAGAGAGCGACAGCATAGGGATCTTTGTTCTTTCCAAAACCGTGCTTTGCAGCATAAATAAGTATATAGACAGTAAATGTTAACCAGAGTAGTAATCCGGGAATCCCTGTTCCAATTGTCCAGTCAATTAACCCGCTATGGCTGTGGCCAATGAAAACATTATATTCCCTGCTGGTTTCGTGGCCAAATGCATTTCGTCCAAAACCAACCCCTAATGGCTTGTCTATTATCATCTCTAACCCTTTGAATGCCCAAGCTATACGTAGATAATTTGATGCACTAACAGTTTGGTTGTCATCAAGTTTCGGCAGTTCTTTTGTCATATATTTTGGGTTTTGAATCCAGCCATCATGGGCTTCAATATCAGATGCTTGTTCGACTGTGTTAAATAGGCGATTCCAGCGGGCATCATCATGATAGTGATGAAATCCAAGAAGAACTGCAAATGCAAGAAGAGTAAATGAAAAGAAAGCGGCCTTAGGCTTTTTGTACGCTGCGATCAATAGTGCTCCAGAGATGAGTAGTGCTAGTATACCAATAACGCCAAGTCTGATTCTTGTGAGGTAGGTTGAAAAGGCCACTAGTGATATCAGTATAATAATTACGGAAACAGGAACCTTTAGGATCATCTTTGATCGATCAAAGAAGAATACATAGAGGTCAGCAACAAGGAATGCCAGTATGAAAGCATTGATATAACTTGGTAGAACAGGACTGCCAAATATTCCACTCCTTCTTGTTGTTATAGTGTCATTAATGTTCCATTCATGAAGTGCCTCAAATACATAGTGTGAAATCAGCAGAATCATACAATAGATCATAATTCTGAGATAGAGTGTGCCGTGTGTTTTGGATGAGGCAAGAGACATTCCAAGTAATGCAAAAAGGAGTGGCACATCCCACTGTCCACGAATTTCTTTGAGTGACCATGCAGTTTCAGGAGAGATAAAAAGGGCCTGAAAGAGAATCCAGAGTGTGAGTATGAACAGAAGTTTCCAAAAAGTCTTCAACGAATGAGGAATCCCATATGCTTTTGCATGCTCTAAAAAGTATGGGAATGTCATGATTAGCAATAGGGTTCCAGAGGTGTTTCTAACGCCTATTGTATGAGGAATCGACCACACAATCAAAAGCAATACCAAGAATAGTATGCTTAACTCAGATCTGATGCTGATATCATTTACATGGTTTGTTGGCGTCATGTTATCATTGTCGTTGGATGAAGAATTGAGTGTGCTGCGTAGTGTAGTTGAAATTGCAAGTATCTTCTACACGAGGCTGCATAATGTGGTTCCTTCCTGAATCGTGTGGGTGAACTCCTGAAATCCGATGATAAGCTTACCACAACATATAGTAGTTGCTGAGCCTGTGGACCCTGTGGGAAAGAGGAGGAAAGCGGTGGGTAACAGGGAGCGAAGCGTTCCTGTTATCCACGGC
>CAZMRQ010000076.1:0-3048 GCA_964568795.1 uncultured Gammaproteobacteria bacterium
AATATTGCCCTAACATAGGATCAAAGTATCTAAAAACTGAGAAATCAACAAAAAAAAAGAACATTGAGGCATAAAAAGGATGCCTGAAGAGCTAGTTGTTTATTGATTTACAGATATGTTGAGCTCACAGGGTGAGATTGCAACTGGCCCTAAAGGGATAAAAATCTCAATGGATGGCAAAGGTCGGGCAACAGATAATGTGGCAATCGAGAGGTTCTGGAGAAGCGCTAAGTACGAAGATATTCATTTAAGAGGCTATAGAACCATCCGTGAACTGAAATCAGGTGTAAGAGAATATATCAGCTTTTATAATCACAACCGATTCCACCAAACACATGAATACCGTACACCTATGGTTGTATACTTGGAAAGTGAGAATGCGAGCTGTAACAAAGCAGCGTAGCTAGAGCATCAGTGCAGGAGTAGATGTGTCTGACATGTGTCTTCAGATCGTCGCCGCCATATTTTTTATTGTAAAAGTGAATGTATTCCCACATGCTATGCCTGAGTTCACTCAGTGTTTCATAACGTTGCAAGTAGACGTCCTCGTATTTGGCACTTCGCCAGAACCTTTCGATAACTGCATTGTCGGTGGCTGACACTAGTTGCAAATGGCACTCACTGTTTCTTGTGCGCTTATAATGGTGGCTGCTACGATTAAGGCCCAGCAGCTCACAACGTTTAGAAACAGGCAGCTCATAATCAAGCTCAGAGCTGATCATCTGTTTCTTATGATCAAAGTCCAAGCTCTTTAACTTTTTTGTAGCCCAGTGCGTTTACCCAATTGTCTATGAAGTGCATTGATAACCTTTTCCTTCTCAGCGACTGCTGCCTTTAGCTTTTCCTCTTTGGCATCTAAATTAAAAGCTTCACTGACATTAGCAAGGAATGTCTTTTTCCAGGCAGTGACAGACTTATTGGTGAGATTGTGCTTAGCACAGACTTGTGCCAAGGTAAGATCACCTTGGATCAGATCCAAAACCACTTTGGCTTTGAAGTCTGAAGAATATTTTTGAAGTTTTGAACTCATATTGACCTTCCTTTTAAGTTCAGTTTGATTGTGCCAGTTGGGATTAGATGGTCAAACTGTTGTCTAAAAAACCGGGTCCACTATAATGACAGTATTACGAGTGCGGCCTTTTTGTCTCGAAATATCTGAACCCATACAGGTGACTGGACAAAATATATCATGTGTGTCAAGCTATATATGTGGAAATATCCGCAGTATTGGTGCATGAATAGCAGGAAATTCTGCAGTAAGCATGAGGCAGGGCGGCTGCTTCTCACAATAACATGAATGAGGTGGTTATGATTTCATACAGTAGAATTCTGGATTTGAAAAGTTTATTATCGCAAAAGTCACATTTTCTGTTTGGGCCAAGACAAACTGGAAAGTCATATCTCATTGACCATGAGCTCAATCAGGATGCACTCGTCATTGACCTTTTAGACTCGCGTGTATACCTACAGCTTCAGACAGAGCCGTGGCTATTGGAAAGTTATATAGATAAACAAAAAAAATATGTGGTGATTGACGAAATTCAGAAAATACCATCTTTATTAAATGAAGTTCATCGCTTAATAGAAAAGCGTCTAGTGGTTTTCCTGCTCACGGGTAGTAGCGCTAGATCACTTAGACGTAAAGGTGTCAACTTGCTTGCAGGCAGGGCCTGGCAGGCAAACCTTTATCCGTTGTGTTATAAGGAAATTCCTGATTTTAATTTAGATAGATATCTGACTTATGGTGGGCTACCAGGTGTATATAAAAGTGCCTCACCCACGTTAGAATTAAAAGCATACGTCAGTACATATCTCAGTGAGGAGATACATGCTGAGTCTGAATTACGAAAAATCCCTGCTTTCATGAGATTTCTTCAGTCTGCAGCAATATCTTCAGGGACCAAGTTAAACTTTACAAAGATAGCACGTGATGCAGGCTGCTCACCCAATACAATTAAAGATTATTATCAGATCTTGCAAGACAGTTTGCTTGGGTTCATGTTGCCTTCTTATCAACAATTAGACTCAAGAAAGTCTGTTTCTACTGCTAAATTTTACTATTTTGATATTGGCGTTAAAAACAACCTACAATTGATTGATCAACTTTCTAGTAAAACGTCGTCCTATGGGCAAGCATTTGAGCATTTCATTGCTCAAGAACTCAGGGCATATCTGGGTTATACTCAAAAAAGGCAGGTATTGAGCTATTGGCAAAACACCAAGGGTACAGAAGTTGATTTTGTGTGTGGAGATGAACTAGCGATTGAGGTCAAGGCAACGACAGTCACAAGTATGCGTGATGCTAAGGGCTTACATGCATGTCGTCAAGAAGGCTTTAGTGGCCGGTTGATTGTTGTCTCTCGCGATCCATTAACATACACGCAAGACGGCATATTGTTTATGGCGTGGTTTACTTTCCTAGATAAGTTGTGGTCAGATCAGCTCATCTAGTCATGGAACAGTGGAGCCTTCTGCAAATAGCCCAAGTGCAATGAGTGCATTTATCAGTATATATGGGCTGATAAAGCCCCGGGCGGCTGTTTATACGATCACATAAGGCGCCTCGCCAATCACCAGCTAATCATTGCCATTTTGCAAAAAATCTTATCATGATGAAGGTCGCCATGAAGCATAATCTCTCTGCCAGGACATTGCAAAAACAGACCCTTGAATTGCTATGCTGTATTGAATTGAGTGGTCCAAAAGAACGTCTCCGAATAAACTAAAGTAACTAACTAAAGGAGAGTTCTAATGGGCAAGTATGATTATAGACAAAAAACTGTATCAATGGGTATAGATGTCCACAAAAATCATTTCTCATGTGTGAGTGTGTGTGAGGATCAAGTGGAAAAGAAAGATACGATGCCAGGAAACGCAAATGCATTGCTGGCGTATATTCAGAATCATTTTATGAGACAAAAAAGTGATAAAAAATAAGGCCTCGTAATTGACTAAAATATAGGAGGCCTTTTTCTCTCAAAGCACTTGAGCCCGTACAGTGGCATTGATATATAAAACATTCAGATATAATATATAATGTGCAGGGGA
>CAZMRQ010000077.1:0-3009 GCA_964568795.1 uncultured Gammaproteobacteria bacterium
TGATATTGCCCTGTACGTTGCACCGTCCCTGTTGCAGTTCCTGAGCGACAACCAGGATCTAGAAACAACTATCATTGATTCAGAGTAGAGATGGTGAAGATTGGTAGAGATACGCCTTCTGCTCCAATGGATTATGAGGTTCGTGTACATTGCAGAGCATCTAAGGCTATTTCGAATCATATCATGGGGCTGGTGATGCAGAAGCACCCCAGAGTTCAGCAAGACAAGCTGGATAAGCATTGCGTGATAGTTGCTGCAAACTTGATTCGGCAAGCCCAAGCTGATCCATCGGTATTGATTGGTTACACGAGGCGTAATGGTAGCGTTTGCGCAGAGCGATATATCAACCAGGACTTACGAGGACGTTATCTAAAGATAATTGTGGATGTTATGGTTGAGAATGGTTATTTAGTAAACCACAATGGTGAATGGAATCCCTCTGATGAGACTAAGAGTTATCAGTCTCGCATACAAATTCTTCAAAAATTATTGGTTCTTATTGGATCAGATAGGTACTACCATCGCAGGTTTAAATCTAAGGAATTGATACGCCTCAAAGATCGATACAAAAAACTCACTAGCTATAAGGATTCTGATCTTACAAACGAAATGCGCAAGAATCTTGAGAGTATCAATGAGCTGATCTCTCGTCATAAATATTCAGTTGATGGCTTTGGATGGACTGATTTTAATAAGTGCGAAATCTACAGGGTTTTTAACCAGAATTTTCATAAAGGTGGTAGATTCTATGGTGGTTGGTGGATAGATCTACCTAAAGAGTTAAGGGAAAGGATATTTATTGATGGCAATCCTACGGTTGAGTGGGATTATGGTGCGCATCACGTCCATTTGTTGTACGGGAAGATTGGAGAGGATTGTCCAGAAGAACCGTATCTTCTCCCAGGGCAAGACCCAGATCTTGAACCATTGATGAAGATGGTGAATCTGATTGGGATCTGTGCAAAGAACAAGTATGTTGCAGTTTCAGAAATTGAAAAAGCAGCTAGGGAATTAGAGTTTGATGGTGATGTGGTGCTGCCTGATGATATTAATTATGAGGAATTGCTAGAGCAGTTCATCAAGATGCATGAACCCATCAAAGACTACTATTGCTCAGGAGTGGCTACTGAGTTGCAAAATCTTGATTCCAGAATTGCTGAGTATGTTCTGATGGAACTCAGAGATAGAGAGATTGTTTGTTTGCCAGTACATGATTCGTTTATCGTGGCGGAGCAGCATCAAGCTGCATTGATAAAGATTATGGAAGAAGCGCCATCAGCATTGGAGTTGGACTATATTCCGCCTGTTAAGCCTAACTTTTCCTGAGTAAGGGGGTAACTTTTCCTGAGTGACTGTATTGGATTTCCTGAGTAAATCAAACTTTTCCTGAGTAAGTTCTCAGATTTCCTGAGTAAGAGGGTAACTGTTCCTCGTATTAGCCTCTCCCTTCCTCTCTCTTCCTTCTCCCCCTTATCGAAATTCCTCTACTTCTTTAATGATTGCTGATGGACTTAGTGATAGCTGGTTGGCTAATGTGAAAATAGTGGTGAGAGATGGTTGTCTCAGTCCGCGTTCAAGCAGGCTGATGTACGTTCGATCTAGATCACAAGCAAGGGCGAGTTTTTCTTGGCTAATTCCTGCTTGATTGCGCCTTTTTCGCAGGACTTTTCCAAAAGTGATATGAAGTGGTTTTTCCTCACGAGACATGAGGATGATGTTCTCTGCTTGAAGACAGTCAGTCGACGGACTATAGTCTTAGAGAATAGTTTAAAAGGAGGATTTTTTGTGGCTATTTTTTCTGGATCAATTAGATGGAGATGGATAGCTGTGTTGTCGCTACTTGATGGCATTATTGTTATGGGGTCGTCAGCTGGTTTTGGCTTAGTGATAGGGTGGGGTATTGCATTGATGCTCTCTACTATTATTATTTCGTCTATTCCTATCTCTCTATACAAAGTATTCAAGGGGAGAGAGATGCAGGGAATCCCATCTTTTGTTTGGACATTGCAAGCATTGTTTTTGACATTGCAACAGTTTTCATATTATTCATGATTAGATTTCTGAAATTATTCTTATTGCTTGGAGTTACTATTAGTCTTGTAGGATGTGGCAATAGTAAGTTTCATTGTCGTATTACGGATACTGTCGATTATGAAACAAAAGAATCTTTGGATTTTGGTTTGTTTAGTGTTAATGAGTTTATTGTATCTACCGATAAGGAAACCAATATTTATCATGCAGGCGAGGTGCAATATTTTCCACTTCATGGTGCGTTAATTAAGGGTACAGAAGATCGCCGTAATCCATTTATTGTTATTTCGAAGATGGATTACACCTTTGGTGGCATGTACCTGTTTGCTGATGCGAAGTATGGATATCCAAATGGTCTGGGTATGCATGTTTCTGGTATTTGTAAAAAGATATCTATTTTTTAGATGATTCTGCAAGCATGTCAGTAAAAGCAAATTCATATACAGGTGCAGCAATAATCATAGTCTGGTTGTTGCTATTGCCGACTCTATTTGTGGATGAGTTAAGAGGTAATGCTGGTGTCGGGATGTTGTTATTTATCATATTATTAACATATCCGGTTTATGTGATAATTTCTGCATCAGTCAGAGCATTTTTCGGTAAAGAAGATCCTGGTGGTGGTCAGGATAATAATCAAGAAATCAGTAATGATGTAGTTGAGAATACTGATGCAGTAGAGGTCGAGTCATTAAGTCTGTGTGAATTTTTTTCCTTTTTATTTCTTTCTGTAGGCGTCTTAGTTTCTCTGGCAGCTCTCATCTATCAATCAGTCAGATGGCTTAAAACAGCGGTATGGCATGATGTAAGTCTGTTGGATGGTTTCGGATGGATTTTTGATAGAGATTTCGGCTCTGCAACTGAAGTAGTTAAAACCGGATGGCTTGGTTTGGATGGTATGGTTGTCTGGGTGCTGGATCTTCCGTTTTGGGTAGTGATTATAGTTGTTTCATACGTAATGCATTTCATCCTGAAATTTAG
>CAZMRQ010000078.1:0-2878 GCA_964568795.1 uncultured Gammaproteobacteria bacterium
TTGATGTTTTGAATAATAGGCTAAATACATATGGGTTAAGTGATTTGGATATTAGAACTGCTAAAGATAGAGATGGAAATAGCTTGGTTTTGATTGAGATTGCTGGAGCTACTAGAGAAGAAGTTAAGGATTTAATTGGAAAGGCGTTGCAATGATTAGAGAGTTTTACATAGAACAAGTTAATCCCAATGATACTGAGTTGTCAGTAGTTGAGAGGTTTTTTGAGGATGGGGAGCTTGTTAACGAAGGCGATTTGATCTTTGTAGTTGAAGGTCAGAAGACAGCTATAGATGTTGAGGCTGAGAGTGATGGCTATTTGTATTCAGTGTTTAATGAGGGCGATATTATTAATATTGAAAATATCGCCTATGGACTTTCTGAAATTGAGAAAAGTGATGAGGTAATTAATTGGCTCGACTCTCAGAAGAAGGCAGAGCCAATCGTTGAGATAGATGAAGATACAGAGCCTTTGCCACAGGAAGATTCCGCGCAAGAGTTAGTTGCTTTAAGTTCATCAAAAGTGAAGGTTGCAGTGCTTCCAGGGGGCAAGGCATTTAGGCAAGTTGAAGATGCACTGATTGGTAGCAGCGCCTACGACCTTGTTGGTTTTTTTGATGATAATAAGAGAGATTTTCCCGGATGCATTGATGCTATAGATTTCAAGAAAATATCTGGTTATGTTAACAAGGGTGCTGTAGACAGGGTTTTTGTTGCTTGTGGAGATGCTGGCTTAAGGGCCACTTTGTTAAATCAGTTACAACAACATGGCATTAGAACGATAAACGTTATACATCCTACTGCGGAAATATCTAGATCTGCCACTATTGGAAATAATGTCTATATTGGTCCTAAGGTTGTTGTTTCGTCAAAAGCATATATTGACAATGGCGCATTTATTTCATCATTAAGCAATGTAGAGCATCATTGTATTGTTGGCCAGAATACTTTATTTGGCCCAGGGGTTATGCTATCAGGCTCTGTATCCATAGGGAAAAATGTTGTCTTGGGCGCAGGTGTTTCGGTGGAGTCTAATATTGAGGTACAGGATAACGTTTATGTCGCTCCGGGGTTTGGAGTGTCCCAACACTTAAAGGAGGGTGAGAGGATTTTAAAGTAGTTCTTTCAGTCAATACCCTCATGAAACAAGCACATCTTTCATCTTGGCCATCTTTTACAGAAGAAGAATCACTTGCAGTTCAGAAAGTTTTATTGTCTAACAAAGTAAACTACTGGACGGGTGAAGAGTGTCGTAAATTTGAAAAAGAATTTGCAGCCTGGTCTGATACAAAATATGCAGTTGCATTGGCAAATGGCACATTGGCACTCGATGCCGCACTTAATGCTTTAGGTATTTCGGCAGGAGATGAGGTAATCGTCACTTCTCGTACTTTTATTGCATCTGTGTCATCTATTGTGAATACCGGCGCTATACCGATATTTGCTGACGTAGATCAGTCAACTCAAAATATTACACCGAGCACTATTCGCTCCGCTATTACTAATAGAACCAAAGCGATTGTTTGTGTCCATTTAGCTGGATGGCCCTGTGAGATGGATGAAATAATGGCTATTACCAATGAGCACGATCTATACGTGATTGAGGATTGCGCTCAGGCCCATGGGGCGAAGTATAAAGATAAACCTGTTGGTTCAATTGGGCATATTGGTTGCTGGAGTTTTTGTCAAGATAAGATTATGACAACAGGTGGCGAGGGCGGAATGGTAACTACCAATGATGAATCCTTATGGCGAAAAATTTGGTCATATAAGGATCATGGCAAGAGTTATGAAGCTGTCTACGAACGGGAACATCCTGAAGGGTTTAAATGGTTGCACGAGTCATTCGGCACTAATTGGCGCATGACTGAAATGCAAGCCGCAATTGGTCGAATTCAATTAAAGAGAATGCCGGACTGGCACAGTAAGCGTTTATATAATGCTAGTAGGATTTGGAATGTCGCAAAACAATGTGCGATATTAAGAGTGCCCGACATCCCTGAATATATAGAGCATGCAGCTTACAAATGCTATGTATTTGTTCGTGGTAATGCGGAACTTCGAGATAAGATGGCGAAAGAAATCAATGCCAAAGGAGTGCCTTGCTATTCAGGCTCTTGTTCAGAAGTATATTTAGAAAAAGCATTTGATGATACTGGTTTTAGACCTAAAGATAGGCTTCCGATTGCTAAAGAGCTGGGAGAGACTAGTCTAATGTTTTTGGTTCATCCAACCTTGACTGATGAAGAGGTGCAAAAAACATGTGATGTCTTGATGGAGGTTGCCTTAGCTAATTTCGATAATTAGTAACAATTAGCCACTCATGATTATTCCAGCTTTGAAGATACCTCATTGCACTGGTTGCTGACTTCCACCCGCCTTTAAGCATAATTTTTTCCAATGGAATGTCTCTATCTAGTAAATCAAGTGCAGCACCAACTCTAAACGAATGGCCTGATAATTTTCCGATTTGACCTATGTCCGCTTGTCTTTGTAGATTGCGAAGAATGAGGTTGATTGATGCAGGGTTAAGAGATTCTTTTGGAGATAGGTTTCGTTTAAAACTTCTAAGGATGTAACCGTTGTCCTGCTTAATTGTTTGCGACCAGTTCGCAATCATTTCAGACAATTCGCTAGATATCGGAATGATTTTTCCTTGATTATATTGATCGGTTTTGGAATGTTGAAGCAAGAGAGCATGTTTATCATTTCCGAAGTACTGCAAGTCTTCGAATTTAAAGTGACAGATCTCTGATCTGCGACGCATAGTTTCGTACCCTAGTTGTAATAATAGTTTGTTTCTAAATCCGATTATGTCATTAGAGCAAACTCTCTTTAGTTTTATTAAAACATCGCAAGTCAAAGGTACGGCTTGTTTTTG
>CAZMRQ010000079.1:0-2693 GCA_964568795.1 uncultured Gammaproteobacteria bacterium
GGTCAGTACAACAGGCAAGTCATTGACACGCCAGATCGTCAACTGATGTATAGAGCATCAGTAGCCACAGCCATGCAGTATGCCTCAGCATTGGGTCAGATAGCTGACAAAGAAGAAGAGCGTATATTGGCAGTGGATGCGATAGAAGGCTGTTTAGAACTGCGAAAGTGGCAGCAGTTCAAAGAGCAGTACTATGAAACTCCCCATCAAGTGGTCCTGAGAGATTTCAAAAAGTGGTATGAAAAGCCCGTGACCCATCCACAGGTGATGGATATGATGAGTCAGGTAGTGGGGTATGAGAAAAGTGAGTCAGAGCAACTTGAGCATGTGAAGTTATGGTCACGTCTTTTGTCAAGATCAAGGATGCTCAAGTCAATACGCAGCCTGACCTTCAGAGCGTTCAAATTATCAATACTTGAGTTTATCAAGCAAGTGATGAAGCCAATAGATACCTTGGAGGTGTTGGTGCTAGACGGGTGTGAGTGGCGAGGAGTTGAGACCTGGAAGGATTTTCTTAGCCATTTTATAGGCCATAAAAAGCTGCAGGTGCTCAAGGTCAATATGCCGCAGTGGCAAGACCTTAGAGCAGTGGATTTTTCTCAAAGTGTGACGAGAAAACTGATGGTCAGATCGGTATCACTGCAAGGGATAGATATTGAGAGAACCCCACTGAAAATGACATGGCCAGCACTGAAGACTGTCCGCATCAGTCAGTTCTCTGGAAATTATTTGCTTGAGGATAGGATAAGAGCACTCAAGCAACCACGCAAGGATGTGTTTGAGCAAGAGGGAGTGAGGTATATCTTCCATAAGAAAAATGCTGTTGAATTATTACAGCCAGATGAATGGACAGTTGACTATGCCAAAAAACACGTCCGTGATGTGATCTTGAAGCATAACATCCCGCGCATATCATTGATGATGAGAAGTGCTGATAAAAGTCTTAGAGCATGGTTTTTTGATGAGAAAATCACAGTGATGGATATCGAAGGTAGGCAGCTACAACCAATGGCATACGCGCGTTGGTCATTAGATTCGCTTATGCGAAGAGCATTATTGGCAGCGATGGATGAAGAGACAAAATGGACCTTCTATGAAGCAGAGGCAAAAGAACCATGTCAGTATTACGATATGGGCTCATTACTGGAAAGTTGGCAAGAGGTGGAAGGATGCGTCGGAGATGATAGAATAGCAGCACTAAAAGCCTATGCAAAGCATCAACAACAGATGCCGTTACACTTTGTGTGTGGTGCCACGAAAAGTGGAGAAGAAAGAGATATAAGTCAGATGGAGCAGTGGCAGGAGAAAATAAAACAGGGATTGATAGGTGTGATTCAAGATGATCAAATCAAGTATATGAAAGAAGAAGATCTGATGGGGGAGTTGCCCGCTCATCAAGCTGAAAGATGGCGTGAGATATACGAAGACCACCTGCTAGGAGGATGGACCTGGGTGATGCCGTAACATGTATTGTTGGTGTGACACAGGTTGTGATATTGATAGAGATGAATATAGTTCGCGCATTTGCGTTCAGTCGGGTGACGGAAGGTGTGTGACTCTAAGTCGAACGCGCCAAGAGCAATACAAAGAGCTAAGAGAGACGCTTAGCCGTGCACCCGGCCCGAGGATGTCCTAAGCATAGCAGACAGCTGGGCAGAGCAATGGGAGGGTGTTGTATTGAAAGCGCGAGCCCACCAAGTGGCCCAAAGCCAGTGGTACCGACGTGGCGTGTGGGTAGCAGACCCAAGTGTATCAGTACGGCTGGCTTTGTTAACAGCCTTGATCATAGAGCAGGCATGAACCTGCTTCTTTGGTCGTGAATGAGGTAACTTTGGTGCACCCAATGATGGCGTCATTTGGATGAATCTACCCCATAGATAAAAAAGAGAGATTGATGTTGATGAATGATGAGAATACTCAACCAAAGCAGTCGAACAATAGAATGCATTCAAAGATCGATTTTCATCAGTTGAAGAGTGGTACATCATAATCACACTATTTATCTAGAGTCATGATGACAGCACGGAGCATGAGCTGTCAAGGATGTATGTGGGTGTTGAGGATAAATAAACATTAAAAATAACACATAAGTCGGAGTGGTGCTGCTATTTGACAGGTGGCATGTATAGGTTCAGATGTGGGACAAATATGTGATAAAATAAGGCCTCATAATTTAACCAAAAGGAGGCCTTAAGCAGATAAAATATCTCCCGCAGAAAATCATACCGAATGTTGAGGAAGATTGTTAAATGTTATGATGAGATTGCGGCAGCACAGACCCGCATACTCTGGAGGCTATGACAATGGGAATGAATCATGGCCCACATCCTTGTTCTGCCCTAGAGGTGCTGGATGTCGGTCGTGCGACCATGTACAGATGGAAGAAGTCTAAAAGTGAGTTGAGGCAAAAAGGATTGATCCCGAGAACGTGGCAAATAGTAAAAAAGAGGCAGCCTAGATGGACGCGTCACCAAGAAAAGGCACTGCTGCGTCTAAGAAAGAAATACCCGTTATGGGGGAAGGGAAAGATACAAGCAGTACTGGCAAGAAAAGACACCACAATGAGTGGGAGTATGTGCGGGCGAAGACATTACCATGTTGGTTGATCTAGGGAGGGTAAAGCCTGTAAGCTACTATTATGGTCGAACAAGGATGTGAGGCGCAGGGTCTTCAATAGGCATGCAAAAAGGTGG
>CAZMRQ010000080.1:0-2685 GCA_964568795.1 uncultured Gammaproteobacteria bacterium
AGACATACTACATGCCTCTTATTTATTTGTCTAATTTCATTAGACCACAACAAATAGCACCAAAAAAGGATGATAGGGAGCTTCTGATGGGGATACCTTTATCAGAATTGGTGAAGCCTTTGTTGGTGAGGATATAAGCGGTGATAAATGCTGTGAACATATGGATGAGTTTGGGGTCATTGAATTCTTGCTTGAGAAGGTCAATGAGTATGTGATGATCAATCGAGGCATAGTAGGATTTGATATCCAGACGAATGATGTATGAGTGGAATGGCCTGATCACAATATCTGCCAAATACATGGGGGCATGTATTCTCGAATTATGATCACTCATGAGACAGTGGGTTTAGATGCTGAAGCACTTGCATAGAAAATCTAAGATTGACTATTGCCCATAGTTACATACCTGATGTTGATAGCGGTAATTTGGCTGTGCGTGTTTGACTGGCTTTCAATAGTTCCTGATGACATCGATCTAATTGATTTTTGATGTCAGAGGAATTGAGCCCATAGTCGATAGCCTTTTGATAAAGATCAGCAGCTTTCTCATAATCAATTTTTACACCATTATTTCCTGTAAAATATAATTCTGCTAGAACATAACAAGCTCTGTTGTGCTTTCGTTCAACGGCATCTGCGAGATATTTAATACCATCGGAGGTGTGTTGGGCTGTTCCGTGGCCATTGATTTTAAATAGACCAAGGTTGGTGAGGGCTTTGACATAGCCTTTTTCAGCAGAACGGTGATAGCAGCTATATGCTTGCTCGTATTGGTCTGCTTTTACATGAGTGCGTCCTTTGTTGTAGTATTCTTCAGCACTGGGTGATGGCGGTCTTAATTGGATTCGAGTGACCGCATCATCAATTTTTTCAATAGGTGGCCGTCGTGATGGTACCAGGTGGAGAGATGAACAGATGAGTTGATATAATTCAGGATGAAATTTTGCTTCCAAGGACGATAGCCAAGTTTGTTGTATCAGGTGATCACTATCAACTTCTGGCTGCTTGTTGGTGGTGATGTAAATAGCAAGAATAGCCCATGAGTACACATCAGAGGCATGCGTGAGTTTGGCTGTTTTTTTATAGTACTCAGGTGGTGAATACTGATGGTTTTCAACTTTGGCAAGCATTTGAGATACACTCATGCTTGCTTGTCTTGAACTTCCAAGATCACTTATTTTAGCTTCTTGGTGTCGATCAACCAGGATGTTGCCAGGGTTTAGGTCTGCATGAATGATGCTGCCTGCGTGGATGTGTCTGATCCCTTTGGTGATTTGTTTGATGAGTTGTAGGCGTTGTTCATCACTGGGCTTATGTTCTGTTAAATAATCTTCTAGGTTGCCGTGAGGCATATGTTCTTGAACGATAATGCCTTGACTTTCATGACCATGCACTTCACAAATCCCGAAAATACGGACGATATGTTCCGAATGTAAATTACTTTGAGTGAGAACTTCATTTTCAAATTCATTTTTCACTGATACGCTCATCATTTGAAACAGTTTGACGATGACTTGCTCACTACGGTATTTGGCGAGGTATATGAGGTCTCTCTCATGTTTGATCAGAGGGTTTTTCTCAAGAGTGAGTGAGCTAAAATCAATCAGAAGGCCCGTGTCAATTTTTTGGAATGTCGATGGTTTTTGTTGACCGAGCAACGTACTGCGTAGCGCAGCAATCTCAAGCTGGATAATTTTTTGAATATCTAAGCCTCTTTGAACGTTCTCGTCTAGTTGCTGAATACCTGCCCCAATCTCACTGACTTTGTTGATGAATCTCTCATCACGCTGAGCCAATTGCTGACGCATACTTTCAATTTTATCACGAATAGCTATGGCATCACTATGAGACTTATCCGCCAAAGCGTAGAGCCCTTTTTCTTGGAACACTCTTAGTTTGGCTAATTCATCAGTAAGGAATGTGTCTTGATGACGGCTCATGCGTTCTATTTCTAGGAGGACATCCTCATTATTCTTGATAATTAGAAGATCAGCTTTGGCTGCTTGCCTGTCAATATCGCCGTAAGGTTTGGGTAGATTAGTCTGGACGGCAATGCCAAGCATAACTTGGCTGATAAGTTGGCTAATTCTATCAGAGTATTCTTTGAACTGATCGGAAAAATTACTGCTTTTACATACTCTTTTGAACCAGCCGGTATCTCTGAACTTATTGAGAAACTTATGAATATCGTTAAGCAATAACTTTAGTTGATTCATGTGTGTTTGGAGCTGTTCGCTGAAGACTTTGATTTGCTCGAGTGATCCATGTACAGAATGTACTCTATCACACAAAAGATTGGCTTGTTCTTTATTTGCTTTGACGGTGCCTCTCAGAGTATATATGGCAGAGCAAAGAGTGACCACATCACTTAGCATTTCGAGCATAACAATCTCCTAATATTACAATTTATATGAATGCATAGATTGTGGGCATTTTCAATAAAAATCTTACTATTGTAATTTATATGTCCTATCGGATGGTATGCTTTTATATATTTTTGCGTGATAAAAACTTAATTAGTAAGTAATTGTATCAACTATTGATACGTATAATCTGTTTAAGTGAATTTAGAATATCTATAAAAATTGATTTATATTCAATAGGAGTTAGAATAAATTATTCGATAAGAGTGTTGTGGTCTAATGAAATTAGACAAATAAATAAGAGGCATGTAGTATGTCTGCA
>CAZMRQ010000081.1:0-2655 GCA_964568795.1 uncultured Gammaproteobacteria bacterium
TCTAGAGTCTAAGCAGCTTTCATATCCAAGCGAAATACCCCTGGTGAACAGTTACCTTAGTATTTCACTCGATCAGCCTTTTAAGATATGCTCCAGAGGCGTGACCGAAATCCGTCAGGGTGTGCCCGCAGCAGATGGTGACACATCTTTCTGTGCTGCTCATCCTGGATAATTTCCTACTTTATATAGGTGAATGAATTCGAGAAATACTTGTAGACGTATTGATTTCTGGTTGTTTTTCAGATCATCACTTCTCAAAACGCTTAACAATAAATGGGAAGAAAAACATTGTCATTTGATAAAATGACTGCGCGCAATAGATGAAGTTCTTGACAGCTACACTGAAACTTTGTTGCTTAAATTGGATTGTATGTTAAGGAAAAAAACAACCCAAAAGGTGACGCTGAATACCCACCAACCAACTCATATGATTTGTTGAAAGCATTTTCTATCGTGAGCCGTGCTGAAAAATCATTAGTCAGTTTTTTTGTCGCCATAAGATTAACAACCGCATAGCCTGGAAGCACTTGGCTTGATTCGAGGCGATTCGCTGAAAACATCACCTGTGCACCCCAGTCCACATCTAAAAGAGATTTACTCAGCACTACAGAACCGTAACTTCTGGCTCGACGCATCAGTCTACTGCCATCTTCTACCTGACGTGGATTCTGGTAAGTACTGGCAAATGTGTAATACCAACCCTGCATGTCTCCTGATAGATTAAGCTCAATGCCGTTGTTTTTTGTCTTACCAATATTGAGGTATGTGCCTGCATCATAAATGATGGCATTTTTCGTACTTGAAGTGAAATACTGCAGTTTTAATCTGCCCAGAAAAGAGTCATATCTCCATCCTAATTCATAACCTCTACTGACTTCAGGCTCTAAATTTGGATTCCCAGTTGTCCACCATTCAGGCACATCAAATATCTCTGCAGTATTGGGCGCACGAAAAGATGATGAGGCGCTTCCTATGATTTGCAGCTTATCCGTCACTGAATAACCCAATCCGCCTAGCCAACTCGTTGCTGACTTTTTAATTGTTGTATTATTGATGGCTTTTATTTGATCATGCCTTAAGTTAGCCCGATAGCTCAACTTATTAAACTGACCATCATAACCGGTATAATACCCTATTGAGTTGCGGGTATACTGAGTGGGATTTTCAAAGACTGCATGCACTGATTCACCACCAAATGAAGCATCCCCATGCCCTATATGGTACTTATGGTCCCACCGAGTGCTTAGCTGCTTACTCTCAAACCCACCATTTGGACTATTGTCTTCAAACTCTCTTCTTTTAAACTGGGATTGTGTGACACTAAGTCGCGAGGACCAGATCGGTGTAAAATGAAACTTGCTATACAAAGTCAGATCTGACAAATCTTGCAAGCTATGGTGTAACGTTGTATTGATGTCTACAGGAGTAAAACTAGAACCATCATCATATTTGATCTTGCCATCAATTAAGCTCGCCAAAAACCCTACTGCCCAATCCTTGGTGATGTACTTTTCACCATCCAAAAAAACAGTGGTTACCGTTGCACCATCTTGATCACTATTAACCCTTAAGTTTTTTTGAGGACTCATAGCGGAGTATCCATCTGAACTGTACCGATCTGCTGCGACAGTGAAGTGATCTTTATCATTCGCTATTGCATAACCCAAGCTAAGTCCCAACGTATTTCGTGACCCGTATGATGCAGAAGCTGTCAGCTTTGGTTTAACTGAATCAGCATATGTGAATACCTGAATCACTCCACCTACAGCTGACTCCCCATAAATCGCACTTAAATTCCCTCGATTAATTTCAATTTTTTCAATCATGCTTATAGGAATGTCAATCATGCGTGGAAGCCCCAGTGAATCGACTGGAACGCGAATACCATTGATAAAGAGAACCACAGCATTGGCATTTTGTCCACGTATCAAAATAGAGCTGAGGGCCCACGGAGGCCCATACCTTAGGACTTCAAGTCCTGCTTGTGCTTGTAATAAGTCTGAGAGCGTCTGTGCACCTGTACTATCAATATCATTTCTGGTAAGCACGCTTGTCGATAGAATAGTTTGTTTCTCTTTAATGCGAGCCTCTACTGAAACAGATTGCTTGTTATCAGCGCACATCACCGTAGAGACGAACAACAGACTTAGGAAAATCCTAACACCCAAAATAGCCATACACAGTCACCTTACTAATACGTTAATAGTAACATGTTGAATCACAAAAACAACACACGAAATACTCCACTGTCGTCGCCATTAGATTACCCACCATAACGACGCCGTGCGGTGCCACTCTTGTCAAGACAATAAAAATTGATCTAAGTATGCTTGGTGATATGTTTAGTTAAGCTGCTTTTCTACTCTCCATATTCATACTTTCTCTGCACACATTCATTGGATTCTTGTAATTCAAGATTTGGTGGAAGCGTTTTTCATTGTAAAAATAAATGTATTCCCACATGCCATGACTGAGTTCACTTGGTGTTTCATAGCATTGCAAGTAGATGTCCTCGTATTTGGCACTTCTCCAAAATCTCTCGATGGCTATATTGTCTGTTGCTCGGTCTCGACGCTCCATCGATATCTTGATGCCCCGCCTTGTGGTGCCACTAATGTCAAGACAATAAAAAATTGATCTAACTTCCTTGGTGAT
>CAZMRQ010000082.1:0-2570 GCA_964568795.1 uncultured Gammaproteobacteria bacterium
GCAACTTAGAGGGTTATTGATGCTGAGGGAAGAACGGGCTGCTTTGACCGGTTACCAAAGAACAGCATATAAAGCCACCGCCTGCATCACCGACCACGCAGCCTTCATACCCAGATAACGAATGATGGCGCGATAGAGTCCAAAACGCACAAAGATTGGGATCGCAATTACAGGAGCAACCAGTGCCAACCCTGCAACTTTGACATCATCTGGCAGATACCACTCTCCAAGACGTAGAGAAAAAGAGCCCCATAAAGCAGCAATTAGCAAAATAGTATCTGCTACTAACAACACGACCCTTTTTATATTTCTAGGGAGAGAAATAAATTTTTGCAATAGCAACATCAATTAAACCACATTAATGTGACACACCATCACGATGCACAACCTTTAAAAAAGTCATCCATAGAATATAAAGATCAAACCAGAACGAACGCTGTTCCATATACTCCACATCTAATGCAACCTTCTCTGGAATTGGCAACTCATCCCGACCATTAATTTGCGCCCATCCAGTCAACCCTGGCACCAAAGAATCGGCCCCTTTCTGCGTGCGCAATGCAATCAGATCATCCTGATTGAACAAGGCTGGACGTGGGCCAACAAAACTCATGTCACCTTTCAAGATACTCCACAACTGCGGCAATTCATCCAAACTGCTTCTTCTTAGAAAACTTCCAATAGGTGTCAGACAGCTATCTGGGTTACTCAGTAAATGCGTTGCTACTGCAGGCGTATCAATACGCATACTGCGAAATTTTGGCATCTTAAAGATCTGATTATTCTGCCCAACTCTATCTGACCAATAAATCAAAGGGCCTCGTGATGACACAGTAACCAACAGAGCGATCAATAACATAGGAAAGACACTCAACAACAGCAACACTACTGCAAAAAGGACATCAAAAACTCGCTTCACATTCATACGAAAAAATATTTGCTATCAACCTCAATCACATTATTAAAAATAACATAAAGTAGCTAACGCATCATGCCCACAACTTGGCCAAAATCCTGCCTACTACACCTTCTCACATAGAATACAGGTCTACAGTAGCACTATTTACAATATCTGATGAGAACTGACCAAGAACCCTATTTCTACCATTTCCACCATATAACGACCTCATCTCTGCATTATCTAATAACTTAACTACAGCATCAGCCAATGCTTCTGGTGATTTCGCTGGAATTAATATCCCATTGAAACCATCTATTACTATCTCATTACATCCAGGCATATCTGTTGTTACAATTGGCTTACCACAAGAAGCAGCTTCGATAAGCACCTTGGGGATTCCCTCAGGGTAGTAAGTTGGCAAACAAACAATTGAAGATTTCTCAAATAGCTCCGGCATATTTTCAACAAAGCCAAACCACTCCAAGAAACCTTGACTGACCCAATCATCTATTTGCTCCAATGTTACCGAAGAAGGATTAGACGCATCTATATCACCCGCAAGAATCATTCTTGCGTTATGCTTTTTATTGATGATAGATGACGCTTCAACGAATGTAATAACTCCTTTATCAATAAGCAAACGTGACGGAAATACAACCAATGGAGAAGAAACTTCAGATTCAGTCGAATAAGAGTAAACATTTGGATCCACTCCGGAGCCCAATATCAACCGAGACTGCCCCTCCTTAACAACCTGATTTTCAACAAAGAATGAAAGATTGTCTCTATTCTGGAATATCACAATAGAGCTTGATGAAATAGAAAGCTTATAAAGATTAAGGACAATATTTCTTAACAGGACACGCAAAACCCTTGTGTCATCAACGAAAGCATAGCCTAATCCGGTAATAGCATGGATCACCTTCTTAACCCTCAATAAAGATGAACAGATACCACCATATATTACGCATTTCGGACTAAGCGCATGAAGGACGGATGGTTTAACAAAATAAATAACCCTTAATATACTAATTAAGCTATACAATTCCACAAAAGGATTTATAGACCCACGCTTAAGAGATATTTTATGATATTTGAATCCATGCTTCTCTATCTTACTTGCATTTTCATTATAAGAAGTTGCAACATGCACATCATATCCCTTGCTCTTTGCCATAAGAGCCAGCGATAATCTATGTGATAAGAAGAAGTCAGGTGTATTTGTCAAATACAACAGGACATTATCATTCATTTGACCGCACTTACAAAAAACCCTGAAGGAGCAGTTGACTCTGACCTATAGAATATTCGAGAGAATACATAATTGAACACCCTGAGAACAACCAGCACCCTCAAATACTTACTCCCAGTTGTAATTAAATCCATAATAACATGGAACCTGTTCCCTTGCTTTACAACTGATACAGAAGAAAACCTGTTTAAACACCAATTAATTGAAAATTGTGTCGGCCTCCAATAATCATACGGGTCACCATGCTCATGAAACATAAAGGGAACAGACAAAAACACTCCTCCACCCTTCTGTAACACCCTAAACACCTCATGAATAAACTCTTCGGGATGGTGTAAATGTTCAAAGACTTCACTTCCAACCACGCAATCAAAACTGGAATCATGAAACGGCAACTTATGGGCATCTGCAACAATA
>CAZMRQ010000083.1:0-2564 GCA_964568795.1 uncultured Gammaproteobacteria bacterium
TGATACAGGCTCTTATGTGGAACGTGGGAACCTGTCGCTCTGATGCCAAGGGAGCAGCTCAAGTGGAAGCCCCACAAGAGCCTGAGTGGGGTCAGGAAGGGTTAGACAGGTACTTCAATTATTGAATAGCCGCCCAAGAAAGACCTTGGAATACGATGCACCTGCAGAGGTGTTTTTTAATAAAACATTTGGAGAGAACGTTGCACTTCAAGGTTGAATTCAGCTTGCATAAAGTCAGTCAGGATGAAGTACTATATTAATGGAAAATAATGAGATCTCATCAATAGACATCTGTATTTTGGGTGCTGGAATGGTCGGCTTGTCATTAGCATATCAAATTTTAGAGCGTTTTCCATCACTGAAAGTAACTGTTATTGAAAAAGAACCCGCAATAGGATTCCATAGCTCTGGAAGAAATAGTGGTGTTTTACATGCTGGCTTGTATTATGATCCTCAGTCTCTGAAAGCAAAAGTATGCGTATCTGGCGCGCGCCGTTTGCGCGCCTGGTGCGAACAGGAAAGCCTGCCGGTACTGAGTTGTGGTAAAGTGGTTACCCCACAAAAAGCATCTCTTGATAGTCAGCTTGAAGTATTGATGAGCCGTGGCACTGCCAATGGTGCGACAGTTGAACTTATTGACGAGCAGCAGTTCAGGTCGTTGGTGCCTGATGGATATACTTCAACTGGGCGCGCCATTTGGAGTCCAGATACTTGTGTCGTTAAACCTGCATTGGTCATACAAAGACTCGAGCAACGGCTTAAAGAAAAGGGTGTCAATTTTATTTACGGCACCTCACTCAAACGGGCTATACCAGAACAGAAAACTATTTATATAAGTGATGGTAGAAAAATTAGCTATGGTCATCTATTCAACTGTACTGGATTGCACTCAGATAAAGTGGCACAACAGTTTGGTTTAGGTGATAAATATACGATTTTACCCTTTCGTGGAACTTATTGGCAGTTGAAAAAAGGTGCACCATTTAGGTTTGATCGTAATTTATACCCAGTACCTGATCTTGATGTTCCTTTTTTAGGCGTGCATGTCACCCCAAGTGTTAATGGGACTGTTTACTTAGGGCCTACTGCAATTCCTGCGTTCGGGCGTGAAAATTATGTAGGAGCTAAAGACATTGAAGCAAATGTGGTTGCTGATTTTGTGAAACATATGTCTACCCAGTTTCTCTTCGATAAAAAAATTCGTAAGTATGTATATGAACAGGCATTTCAATGGCTCCCAAATAATTTTTTGAAAGCGGCAAGGGCTATTGTGCCAAAATTAGAGATGGAGCACATTGAGCCAAGTAAAAAGGTTGGAATACGACCCCAGTTATATGATATTGAAAGTAAAAAACTGGTTGATGATTTTGTAATGATTAATGCAGAATATTCTACCCACATTGTAAATGCTATTTCTCCTGCATTTACTGCGAGCTTTTCCCTTGCGGATCTAATAATAGATAGAAGTATCGACGCATAATATGATATTTAATAATGTTTTTTATAAGAAAACGGTTGTGGTGACGGGGCATACTGGTTTCAAAGGTTCCTGGTTGGTAGTTTGGTTAAAAGAACTGGGTGCAAATATTGTTGGGCTCTCATTAAATATTCCATCAGATCCTTCTCATTTTAAAACAGCAAAAATACATGATTATATTGTAGATCATCGTATTGATATACGTGATGCAGATGTTGTTCAAGATTTGATTCAGCAAACACAGCCGGACTTTGTTTTTCACTTGGCCGCACAAGCGTTGGTGCGTCCTTCATACGATAATCCTATTGAGACACTTGCAACCAACGCCATGGGTTCGGCCAATGTTCTAAATGCAATTTGCACATTAAATAAGCCTGTGGTCGCTGTAATGATTACCAGCGACAAGGCTTATGACAATGTTGAATGGGTATGGGGCTATCGAGAGACGGATCGTCTTGGTGGAAAGGATCCATACAGCGCATCGAAAGGGATGGCTGAGTTGGCGATCCGAACCTATGTGGAATCCTATTTTAGTGAGCCTGATAGTAATGTACGTGTCGGTATTACCCGCGCGGGTAATGTTATTGGTGGTGGTGACTGGGCCGTGGATCGAATCGTACCAGACTGTATGAAGGCTTGGTCGCGCAGTGAAGTGGTCGATATCCGTAGTCCCTGGTCGACACGCCCCTGGCAGCATGTGCTGGAACCTCTTAGTGGTTATCTTGCATTGGGTGCAGAGTTGCATCAACGGGGAGATAATCATGGTCAAGCCTACAACTTTGGCCCGCCTGCCCATCAGAATCATCCAGTATGTGAGCTGATTGATGAGATGGGTAAGTACTGGGATCATGTTAAATGGAATGATGTCTCTCAATCACAAGAGCATCTGCACGAAGCAGGATTGCTCAAGCTAAACTGCGATAAAGCACTATTTGATTTGAAGTGGCAGCCAACCTTGCAGTTTGAAGAAACAGTGCGGATGACGGTTGAGTGGTACAAGGCTTATTATCAAAATCCAGATGCTTCAATGTATGATTTCACCATTTCTCAAATCAACGAGTACACTAAACTTGCGCAAGAAAGACAG
>CAZMRQ010000084.1:0-2333 GCA_964568795.1 uncultured Gammaproteobacteria bacterium
ATGGGGTATTGAGTCTGTGATGAGGACTCTGTCAAATGTATCGGGTGATAGATGCGGCAGGCAGTTTTTAGAAGCGACAGCATGAGTGATGCAGGCAGACACTTTGTATGCACCTGATTTATGTAGCAGGCGAGCAGCATGAGAGATTGTCTGGCCACTATCGATGATATCATCAATGATAATGCAGTGTTTGCCTTTAATACCAGCCAAGTTTGCAGGCATATGGACCTGATTGTTGCTGTCTCTTGTCTTTGCAATAATCTTAACATCAGCACCACAGAGACTCGCTATTTCTTTTGTTCTTTTCACTGCGCCATTATCTGGAGCGATGAATATATGATTTTTGCTGATACGCCATTCATTGAGAAACAGCGTGCTGGGACAAACATTGTGTAATGCAAGATGCTCATTGACAATATCGAGGGAATGCAGATCGAGTGTCACAAGATTATTGATGCCACTACTTGCCATAAGTTTGAGAATGAGTTCTGCAGACAGGTCTTGACGGGCATAGCCAAAATAAGGGGTTATCGCTGTGATATGTTGGCTGTTTGCATGTTTGGCTGCGGCTGCTAATAGGAGCAGTTCCATCAAGTGAGAGTCAGAGGGCGTGTGAGTTGACTGGACGATGAGGACATGTTTGTGAGCTATTTCATTTTTTATGTGTGTCTTGAGTTCTTGGTCACTAAATCGGTTAGTCTCTGCAAGCACACAATCACAGCCGAGAATTTCAGCAATTTTCTCTGCCATTTTAGGATGGCTACTGCCGCCAATAACGATCAATGTGTGTGCTCCTTTGTATTAGATAGTTTGTGTAGTCTTCAAAAAGAGTGCTGTACCCAGTGGCGTATGTGTATCGTAGATCTTCTCAACTCGGATTTTGTGTGTTGCTTTGCTACTGTATAATTTGAGCTTTCTAGAAATCAATTACTTTATTTCTTTAAATATGGTAATTGACACCTATCCCTACACCAAATACCTTCCCACCAAGTTCGTAGCTATTTACACTGCTAGCTACTACTTTGTCGCTTTGCAGTTTAGTGAGAACAAATTGAGTGACCAAGCCAAAGTTACGTGAGAAAAAGTATTTTGATCCTGCACCGAATCTCAGACCATGGAGAGATTTCTTGTATTCGGTTGTTGAACTTGATTGGGTGTGATCAAATTTGACAGTATCGTTGGAATAACCAATCAAGCCAAACAGCTCAAGATTGGCAGAAGCTTTCCAAAGAGGTTTTAAATCAAAGGCAACACGTCTGGATATTGAAGATTTTTCTGTAGTTGTGCTATTGCTTATATGGTTTTTCTTGCCATTAAAGCTATGAACATAGTACCCTTCAAAACCAAGGCCGTATTGCCTATCTAGCATGGATTCATGGCCTATAGATAAGGCGCCCAAGATGCTATCATGATGAGCATGTATCTCAGTGGCAGTGTCTTTCGGGCCTTGCAAACCGTTTAAAGCAAGTGCACCATAACCTCCAATAAAGAGAGCTGAGGAGAAGGGAGAGAGAGTGCAGAGCACTAGTGAACATAATGTGGTTTGTCTAAACATAAATAACTCCTTGTGTTGATGTCCTATGCATTGTTGCCATGCACTTATACTAGAAATGGTAGTGTGCGCCTAATACAACAGAAATGGTTTTCCCACCTAAGTTATAATTATTCACAGAGCTTGCAACTAATTTATCACTAGTTAGTTTGGTGATTGATGCTTGAGCTAATGTGCTCAAAGAGTTGTTAAAGAAAAATTCTGTTCCGCCACCAAATCGGATGCCATGAAGTGCTTTTTTGTACTCAGTAGTTGAGCTAGAAGCGGTGTGGTCAAATGCAATAGTTTTTAAAGAATAGCCTAAAATACCAAAAACTTGTAAGCCGTGGTAAGGTTGCCATATTGGCTTGATGTCAAGTAAGAGTGTCCTGGATACTTTGGCTGATTCATAAACGGATGAATCAATATGGTAGGGTTTTTTCCCTCCAAGGTCATGAGCGAGATATCCTTCAACCCCGACGCCGTAGTGTTTATTTGTCATGAAGTCGTGCCCCAATGACAACGCAGCTATAAAATCTTCTGAGTGAGTGTGTACTTCAGCTGTGGCATCTTTAGGGCCATGAAGGCCATTGAGAGTCATGCCAAAATATCCGCCCAGAAAGACAGCTGATGAACTGGCTGACAGTGCTAATAGTGTTGTGGTAGCTAAAATCAATTTTTTCAGCATGTTAAAACTCCTGTAATAGACCTTTATGGTAACAGCTTCAATTTTTAATGTCAAATGAGAGTCTTGTCCAATGCAAGATGAGCCTGAAGAGGGTGAGTGATTCTAACGCAAAAT
>CAZMRQ010000085.1:0-2297 GCA_964568795.1 uncultured Gammaproteobacteria bacterium
TTCCTTGTATAGTTCGCGTCAACCACAGCGGCTCTGGGACCCGATCTTGATATTGCAATGCCCCCAGCATCCAGGTATCTTCCTTGTTATACAGAGCTTTTTCTAACCCCCGACTCACCAGCTCACCACCCATCATCCGCGGATTGACTTTGATATGAAAATCTCCCAAGGCTCTGACCTGCCCTGCTGAGTGATACTCTCTTTGAAAGACACCATCCTTATACATTTCTCGGACATATTTATCTTTGATGTAACCTCTTTGCCATGATGTGACTAACTGAACTGCAGACGGACTTTCTTGGAACACCGCTTGAAGTTTTTCCATATTTTCTTGATAAACCAAACGGTACATCCTCTGCCCACGGTCATGATCTATCTCTCTCATCAAGACCCATAATTTGTCTGTGGCATTGTCGGTGATTTGCCTCAGCTGTTTATCTGTGATCTGCTCATTGAGCGCTTCAGGGAATAATGCTGTATCCTGAGGCTGCTTGACCTCTATACATTCTTCATGCCCCCACAGCTCTCGCCACCTGATAGACGCATAGTTCTGATAAATTAAACGGTGGTTGATGCGCCATACATCTTCCTTTTCCGCATAGGCTAATAATCTGACCACAGTCTCTGCTCTATCCACGCCGTAGATCAACAATTTCAGTCCCATTGCTTCCAATAACTCTTTTTGCTCTTTTTTTAAGGACTGCGTCATATGCAGCAATGACCATCGTTCCCAGTCCTCTACTCGAGGCAACTCAGTCTTAATGCCTTGTCTACTCAATAACCACCACTGCTCTACACGTATTTTTAGCTCATCCCAGCTTTGTTGATCAAGGTCTCCCCACAGCAAGGACTCAAGCGTATGTTGTATCTCCACTGCCAATGTATCTGTTCTCTGCATGGCTTTGTTGAGTGATGGCAGTAACAGCATCGCTCTCTGACTCAACTGCACATCCTTGTCTCTTAACTCCACTAGCTTTCTTTGATGGATTTCTTGACTGAAATCTATCTTGTTCAGTGTGGCTATCGCTACAGCTGCCGCATCACGGTAGGTGGCATTAAATAACTGCACGGCATAATACATCAAACCTTTGTCTTCATCTTTTTCTCCCCAGACAATCTGTGCTTCTAAACTCTTATTCTTCCGCGACAAATACGCTAATACTTTGACAAGTGAGCCATGGTGCCAGCTTGGATAGCCCTCTTGATATAGGCTCATCACCTCTCTCACATCCGCTTCATCATATCGCCCTTGTGTTTTGATCTGCTGCTTTAGAAAAACAAGTTGCGCATGTTCAAACACATAGCTATTTGATAGAAGCTTAACTGCATCATGAGCTACTTTTCCCAACACATAAATTACTTTTATGATTGCTGCTGGACTCATTCCAGTTAAAGAAAGTCCTTCAATTTTTGTCAGCGGAGTTAATAACTCTAGCCAATTCTCTTTATTCATCGGCAAGGCTTTCACCCATGCCTCTATCAGAGCACAGTTCATCCGCACCTGGGCATGAATACCCTCTTGCTCAATGTCTTGGGCTTGTTGATAGGCGCGTTTGAGTCTGTGAAAGTTTTGACTAATCAACTGCCGGTTTTGGATAGTGAGCTCTTCAAGCACATAGTTCTTCAGTTGTTCAGCTAGACGGCCTTCGTCCCCCAAACACAACACCAACCTTGGCATGATGGTCGCCATTGTTTTCACCAATCGCGGGAAGACCAAACCAATCTGATTATCCCAGCTTTTGAGTATCTTTAAGTAACTCATCGTTGCTTGCAACATATGTGGCAAATGTGATAACTCTTTATCATATTTGATATACCGACCCATCATTTTTAACCGATCACTGAACAGCAATGCCTCTGTCCGACAACTCGGAATATCCAGTTTTTTCTTACTCCATACACCAAACGCTTTATCTAATATGGCATTGGCTATCTTGCTTTTTTCAATTTGATAGTCTGAGTGGCCTTTGACTACTCGCCACTGCGATTCACATTTTGTCATCTTTTCCAACTGATGTGTGATCTTTTCTTGTAGACCTGGATCTTCAATCAGGCTTTCTTGATCGATGACCCAATGAATACTATCATGATCGATCTCTATGGACCGCCACTCTGGCCATATACGTGATAAAAATTCTATGATAGTCGGCCGCAACCATCGATACAGCGACATCACATCCTTGGTTTTCTCCCACGATCCCCGATCATACAACATGCTTTGCGCGTAGTAATATAATAAATGCCTGTCCCACTGGATAAACGAGCTCTCTTGCTTCTGTCTCTGTTTGTGAATCATG
>CAZMRQ010000086.1:0-1665 GCA_964568795.1 uncultured Gammaproteobacteria bacterium
GAAAACGGAAGATCTGAATCCTGTGGGGAAATAGGGGTGTTTGCTAGACGCTTACGATAGAAACACTCCATTGGAAAAAATTATGCTTAGAGGTGGATGGAAATCAACAACCAGCGCAATGAGGTATCTTCAGAGCTGGAACAATCACAAATGGCTAATTGTTACTGATTATCATAGTTAGCCAAGGCAACTTCTGTTAAAACGTTGCATGTTTTTTGAATCTCTTCACCAGTCAAAGTCGGATGAACCAAAAACATTAGACTAGCATCTCCCAGCTCTTTAGCAATCGGAAGTCTCTCTTGAGGTCTAAAATCAGTATTGTCGAATGCTTTTTCCAGATAAACTTCCGAACAAGATCCTGAATAACAAGGCACCCCCTTGGAATTGATTTCCCTTATCATCTTGTCTCGAAGTTCCACGCCTCCTCGAACAAATACATAGCACTTGTAAGCTGCATGTTCTATGTACTCAGGAATATCCGGCACTCTTAACAACTTACATTGTTTTGCCGCGCTCCAAATTTTATTAGCATTGTCTAAGCGTTTATCATGCCAATCTGGCATTCTCTTTAATTGAATCCGACCAATTGCGGCCTGCATTTCAGTCATGCGCCAATTAGTACCAAATGACTCATGTAGCCATCTAAACCCTTCAGGGTGCTCTCGCTCGTAGACAGCTTCGTAACTTTTGCCATGATCTTTATATGCCCACATTTTTCGCCACAAAGATTCATCATTAGTAGTTACCATTCCACCTTCGCCACCCGTCGTCATAATTTTATCTTGACAAAAACTCCAGCAACCAATATGTCCAATTGACCCAATAGGCCTATTTTTATACTTTGCACCATGGGCTTGTGCGCAATCTTCAATTACATATAAATTAAACTCATTAGCAATATCCATTATTTCATCCATACTACAAGGCCAACCAGCCAAATGAACACAAACAATTGCTTTTGTGTTTTTAGTGATAATAGAGCTGATATTTCTTGATGTAATATTCTGACTATCTCGATCGATGTCGGAAAAAACAGGTGATGCACCAGCATTCACAATCGACGAAACAGAGGCTATAAATGTGCGCGAAGTTACAATAACTTCATCACCTTTTCCAACACCTAAAGCCTTAAGTGCAACATCCAATGCCACTGTCCCATTGGTCACAGCTACTGCGTATCTTGACCCAGACCAAGACGAAAATTCCCTCTCGAACTCTCGGCATACTTTCCCAGTCCAGTAATTAACCTTGTTGGATAATAAAACACTTTGTACAGCATTAGCCTCCTCTGCTGTGAAAGATGGCCACGGTGAAAGATTACTGCTTTTCATTTTTTATCGCCCCCACTTGATAGGCTAATTTGTGGTCTGTTTACTTAATCCGTATTCAATCATAAGAGTCCTCCCATCGTACTGTTTTATTCCACGTTTGATTGATTGGTTCTTTAAATATTGGTTGATTTAGTTTTTGTCTTTTCAAATCATTAATCTCTTTTGAGTCAACTTGATATTGTTTAAATCGTTTATTCTCTTCTGAGATGTATTGATTCATAAATCTTACGATTTCACTTGTCATACTCGTACAGTTGAGTTTACAAGTGGTCATAAAATCATCTTTGACTTGATTGGTTACTCTAAAGTTAAGTAGTGTTGTATTCATATAAAA
>CAZMRQ010000087.1:0-1658 GCA_964568795.1 uncultured Gammaproteobacteria bacterium
TATCTAAATATATGACAAACAGCTGAATAAGGGATGCCAGAATCTATCTATCAATGAAGTCACCGAATGAGCTGACAAGGACGATGACTAAAAGAGCCAAGAATAAAAGCTTGGACCGCCATTTGCATCAACGAACCTTATACGAAAGTCAAGTGCAAGTTACGGCATATTGAAAAAGTTTGAGCAAAAAGGGCAACCACCATTGAGGTGTCTCCCTAAAACCGCCCTAACTCTTGAATATTAATATATCCTTGCTTATAATGATATTGTAATTGGCTCAGCATGACTCACTCGAATACTTTTATCAGTATGCATTCAACTCTGTACACACCTTGCTTTTCGATAGCCTTCTAATTATCTCTAGTTTTCCTCAAATATAGCCCCTTTTTCTTCATGCATCGCAATACTCTTCTTGCTAATAGACTCTTTTCTTTATTTTAATGATAAGTAGCTAGATTTATTGATGCATTTAAATCATGTGTCTAAGCACATTATTCACTTGCATTATAAACACCCTAACAATAAAATTGAATATGGATAAAACAATTGTATTAATAGGGATGACCGGTGTTGGCAAGTCAACACTTGGCAAGATGCTTGCACAACAATTAAACTTAGAGTTTATCGATATGGATGATGTTATCGTTAAGCTAGGCCTGCCGATTCAAGAAATTATTGACAATAAGGGGGAAGATAGTTTTTTAGCCATAGAAGAGACAGCAGGGTTATTGCTCAACATTAAAGGAAAAGTGATTGCACCTGGTGGCAGTATTGTGTACTCCAAAAAAGTCATGCAAACTTGGAAAAAGAAAAGAGCCATTTGTGTTTTTTTGAATAATAATATTGATACGATTCGGCGCCGTATTGGCAATATACAAAAACGGGGCATGGTATGGGGCAATACGCATTCGTTTGAAGCTCTGTACCAACAACGTCTGGCTTTATACAAGAGATATGCAGATATCCCTATCAATTGTTATCGCAAACGACAAAAGACAATACTACTCGAAATTATAAATCAAATCATCTCTTATGACATGCCGACGTGATTCTGATAGGCTAGTTTGAACCAAATCCTTACACTCTATATATGACTCAGATTCATTTAATAGGTGGCTTTGTCGGTGTCACAGTATCATCTATCACATCCCTTTTCTGACCACTTATTTCATCAGATCGCCGTGCAGCACTCTCCGGCGGTATTTCATTCGACGTTCTTCCTTGTCTCTTTTGAGTGACACCCATGGGTAACTTCTGAAATAACCTCTGAAGTTGCTGAAAAAACACCTTGACTACACCCTGCACCCATCTCTTTATTTTTGATAAAAGCGTTGGTGGAAGAAGCCTTAGCATTTTATCTAACTTCTTATTCCGGGCATCTTCAATCAGCGTTATTTTCTCGCTGCTGCCATTCGGACGAAATTTATAATTCTTTACCTGACTGTTGTCTGCGAGAAGAAATGCTGCAAACTCCTCCAAACACTTTTCATCTTCTTTGGAAACATTATGACCTCCAGCGGGGTTCTGACGAGAGCATTGATACATCAACTCAAAAACCATGCTCAGCATCACAAGTTTTTTTTTCTGCATATCAAGGACCACGTCAGGGCGCTGTGCACGCTTCGCCATCTCCAGATCCCGTTTCCATTCACTAGCTT